>CALEKV010000177.1 GCA_937902525.1 uncultured Candidatus Saccharibacteria bacterium
TTTTTCTTTCTCTTTCCTAACATTGTAGCTGGTCCGGTTTTCGGGGGCTAGATCAGAAATGCGGGTGGGTTTGTTTGAATAGTTACTTTTTTATTATAGCATACCGCTGGTGATAGTCTAAAAATTGCGCTCTCATATTAAAAACGAACGACGCATGCTAAACAAAAATACCCCTTGCGGGGCATTTAGTTTTTCCAACAAAATGTGTTAGTCACCTGTTGTAATTACGTACGACGAGCAGATATCGTTGAAGTTATACTGGCTATCACCTAAGTTGTATACCCCAACTCCTTTAAGTACAAGGCAGCGCCCCTGATAGTCGTCGTGTTCGTACAGCCTAACTGTAATAAACGATTGTCTAATCACGACGCAGGACAGTTGATCGTTACTAAACCCAAGATTGGATGCTTTTTGTACGAAGGTTTCAGTGCTTTTATTGCACACCCAGCCTTCCTGATCGTGGTGTTCATAGAAGGAAACATTGTATGGGTTGTAGTAACCAACGATCTTTAAATCACTTTGACTTCCTGTCCTTGTTGAAACATGACCTGAAACGAATCCGCCAGCCTCGACCAGCGTGATTTGCTCTCTATCGGAAGATACACTATCCACAAAAGCTACATGACCATAAGTAGGGTATTCATCTGACTTACAAATAGCAACACTACCACGGTCTGGTGAGTAGGAATTAATAATATCAGTTTTTTGTGAATAGTATAGAATACTATTTGATGGGAAGTAAGGTAGTAAATCCGACTTATTATTCGCTAAGTATCTGATAAAAGCTACGCAATCGGTGTCCCCTTTCGGTACACCGGGTAAATTGTCATAATCAGTTGCTATTTCCGAGTTCGAAGCACTTGAAGCCGAGAAAGCTATACACGTAAGTAAAAGAGATAGTAGTATGAGTGCAATCATTCTTCTTTTCATTTTTTGTGTTCCTCCCTCTTTATTATACCTAAATCATAGGTTGTTTGATGGAAAAACAGAAGTCAGACCGCTCGTTTATTTACTTATAAAATTTACAGTTCAACCGTATCTATTAGTGATTAAAATTCAAAGCGTATACGAAAACGCACTTATTTCAAAAGGCAAACAAAAATGCCCCTTGCGGGGCATTTTGTTTGATACTAAAGTTTACAGGCTCGCTTTTCCGTCGCAGCCCAGCACGGTCGTGATCTTGTGGGCGACCATGCCCTTGATGGCTTCGCGCGCGGGTTTGAGGTACTGCCGCGGGTCGAAGTGCGAGGGGTTGTCATGGAAGTACTTGCGGA
>CALEKV010000178.1 GCA_937902525.1 uncultured Candidatus Saccharibacteria bacterium
CTTAAGTCCACATGTGCGCGCATTATTGACGCGCCATGTACTGCTGCAATTTAGGCATTGATAGGCTTGGGGGGCGGTTTGGATACCAGTAGAGCTGCAGCTGGGGCACTGCGAACGGGCGTGTAGCCAGTCACGGTATGAGTCCAGGTATTCTTCAATCAAGTCATTGTTAATATCAACACTATACTGTGCGCCCAGCGTTAAGGCGTGCTCCCACGCTGCACGCTCCATGCCAATTAGTTCAATGTCTCTGCTGTATGATCCGTGTCCAAGTAGCGCATGGCCAAGTTCGTGCATCAGTAGCTGTTGGCCATTCTTGTGTGTACTGTCGTAAAAAACGGTCATGCTTTTTGGGCTCCAATAAAAACCATCTCCTTGTGCAAAGGAGATGGTTTTGCCACTGGGAGTGGTTGGCCTAGTGCTTGCCAGCTTTTTTACTAGCGAGGTAGTCAATTCCATGATAATAACATCCATAAACCACAGCCTCTTCGGGGTGCTTGGCTTGTACTAACTTTGGTAGCGGAATGTGGTCGGGCAGGTGATTGGCCAGGATTTCCTTTAGGTAAGCGCCGTAACGCGCGTAATATGTGCCAACGCTGCCGCCAAAAACTATCACATCCGGTTGGATGATTGGTATCAGCACCAGTAGCCCGCGGCTAATGCGGTCAGCGATTTGGCGCCAGGTGCGTTTACTGGTGATTTCGCGAGCGAATTTTTTATAGATTTTGACGATTGCCTTGCCACTGGCGAATGATTCATAGCGTTGCACTCGGCCGTCGTATTCAATGAACATGTGGCCAGCTTCGCTTTTGCGCATGGCTTGGTCGATTTTGCCGTTTTCTATGATGCCAATGCCAATACCGGTGCTAATACTGATATACATTACATTTTCTGGGATGGTTGACATTATGCGCGCTTCGCCTAAGCCCGCTAGCTTAACGTCATTTTCAATTAGCACAGGCACGCCGGGTAGCATGTCATGAACAAGTTTATAAATGGGCACTTTTAGCCAGCCGTGGCCAATGTTGGGCGCCCATTTGACTACGCCATTATCAATCACGCCTGGCATGGCCATGACAATGGCGTCAACGCGCTTGTTACCGTAGCGTTCGCGGATGACTTGCTTTAAGGTTTTTGCATATTCGGCCGGTTCTCCAGGGGTGGGAAACTTAATCGATTCGCCCATCTTACCGTCGTGGCCGAACGACGAAATGAGTGTTTTTGTCCCACCAGTATCGATTGTGACTAACATACTTATAGTTTACCATGAACCTGATTATTAAGAATGCCACATTCAGCCGTTTTTGCATGGTGGCATATTGCGATAACTTGATAAAAAATGTATAATATTGCTAGACTACAAGTTTCAGAGAGGACTATGTAAAATGAGCAACAACAAACGAGGTTCTGTAGTGGGATACGTGCTTGGCGGCGTGCTTTTGATGGCGCTACTTGTGGGCGGTATCATGATATATAAAAACAACATCAACAAATTAACCGGTGTCAGCACGGGTGATGGCCAGGTGGCAAATCAAGATTCAACCAACCAGGATGATCAGGCGGCTAAGGATCAGGCGATTAAAGACCAAGCAGCGCAGAATGAGGCAGCGCTAAGACAGCAACAAGAAGCCGAAAAAAAGGCGCAAGAACAAAATAAAGCCGCTAACGATGCAGCGCAAAAGGCAACACAGGTGCCGCATACCTCTACCGCTCCGGCACAGGCTTTACCTAAAACCGGTCCAGCCCAAGATGCGGCTTTGATGGCTGCGGGGCTGGGTCTGTCTGTGGGCGCGGTCATTGCTTACCGTCGCTCACTATCCGCGCTTTGAGGCGTTAAGCTAGACACATCTGTAAAACTAGTGTAAAATAAATAAGAATCTGTAGGCGTTTTTGTTTGCGCCCATGGAGTGCATGCCTGGCGTGCGCAATAATATTAACTTTAAAGAGGAGTTATAATGGCAACAACCGCCACTGTAACCATGGATGACCTATTGGCTGGCAACAGTGTTAAGCAGGTCGCAAATGGCGAAGTTATCACCGGCAAGGTGCTTAGCGTTCGCAAACACGAAGTATTAATTGATTTAGGCGCTCAAGGCGTTGGATATGTGCCGCGACGTGAAGTCGGCTATAGTCGACAGCTAAATATTGGCGATGAAGTTACGGCTAGCGTAGTCGAGACCGAACTTGATAATGGCTACAGCCTGCTGAGCCTCCGTAAAGCCGCTAAAGATCGTGGCTGGGAGGAAGTCCAGGAAAAACTAGACGCTGGTGACATCATTGACATTCAGCCATACGACGCAAACCGCGGCGGTATGCTGATTGAGTACGAAGGTGTAAGGGGATTTTTGCCAGTATCACAACTGAGTGCCGAACATTACCCGCGCGTTGGTAGTGCCGATAAGGATGAGATTTTGCAGCGCCTGAATAGCCTTATAGGCCAAACGCTTAAGGTACGCATTATGGACGCTGATCGCAAGACCAATCAGCTCATCTTTAGCGAAAAAGAAGCTGTCAAGGACGGCCTAGCTGCTCGTTTTGAGAAGCTGACCGTAGGCGATACTGTAAAGGGTGTTGTTACTGGTGTGGTTGATTTTGGCGCGTTTGTTAACGTGGATGGTATTGAAGGTTTAGTCCACATTAGCGAAATTAGCTGGGAGCGTGTAAACAACCCTGGCGATTACGTGAAAGTTGGCGACACGATCGAAGCGAAAATTATTAGCATTGATAAAGACCGCTTGAGCCTAAGTATTAAACAATTAACAAAAGACCCATGGCTTGACGAAGTAGAAAAGTTTAACAAGGGCGATAAAGTAGAGGGTACCGTAACGCGCATTACGCCGTTTGGTGCTTTCGTACAAATCAGTCCAGCTGTTGAGGCTTTAGTGCACATTAGCGAACTTGGCGGTGGTAGCGACGTTGACCCTGAAAAGGTGTTTACGCTGAACGAACGCAAAGAGTTTATCGTGCTAGAAATTGACAAAGACAATCGCAAGATAAGTTTAAGCCTTGCGGACAAGAAAAAGAAGTAATGAGTACTAACTAAATAGTTCGCCGCCTTTAGGGTGACGGACAGAAAGGAGCCGCCCCTATGGCACAGCCAGATCAAAAAATCCTGGTTATCGCTGACTCTATCACGGTGGGAGAGTTAGCCGAAACGCTCAACCTGCCCGTTACCCAACTAGTTGGCGAACTATTTAAGAACGGTATCGTTGCCACTATCAATCAGCGCATTGATTTCGAGACCGCGCAAATTATTGTTGAAGAATTGGGCATTGATGCTGAACTACAACGTAAGGAGGTGGCCACCACCGCTGAACGGCACGTGCATGCGCCGAGCGACAAAGCGGTAGAGCGCCCGCCGATTGTGGCCGTGATGGGCCACGTGGACCATGGTAAAACTACGCTGTTGGATGCGATTTTAGACACCAAAGTGGTAGAAAGCGAAGCTGGCGGCATTACGCAGCATATTAGCGCCTACCAAACCCGCCGTGGCAACCGTGTCATGACGCTACTTGATACACCGGGCCACGAAGCCTTTGCGGCTTTACGCCAACATGGCGCAGCGTTAACGGATGTCGTGATCATTGTCGTGGCGGCAGATGACGGCGTGAAGCCACAAACCGTGGAGGCTATCCGGTTTGCTCGCAGCGCTAATGCAAAAATCGTGGTGGCAATCAATAAAATTGATAAAGAAGCCGCCAACCTGGATATGGTTAAAGCGCAACTGGCAAGCGAACATGGCCTTAATCCCGAAGAATGGGGTGGCGATACCATTATGGTGCCCGTCAGTGCCAAGCGTGGCGACAATATCGATAAATTACTGGATGCCGTTTTATTAGTGGCTGATATGGAAGAGCTTAGGGCAGATGTTGACGCACCCGCTGAAGGTTTGGTGATTGAAGCACATATGGAAACGGGCAAGGGGAGTGTAGTCGGTTTACTTATCGAACAAGGTACATTAAACCCAGGGCATTTTTTGGTGGCGGGCACCACTTATGCCAAGGTGCGCACCATGGTGGATTATGCTGGGCGTACGCTTAAGAGCGCCGGTCCAAGCACGCCAGTAACGGTGACTGGCTTTAAGCAAATTCCGCAGTTTGGTGATGTGTTTATCGTGGTTAAAAATGAAAGAGAAGCGCGCTTGCTAGTTGAAAAAGCTAAAATTGAGCGTGAACGCAATGCCGCTAGTACTAATGTGACCGGCGCCGATTTGTTAAAAATGATGACAGAAAAACACGATAGTCAGGACTTTAATGTGGTTATTAAGGCGGACGTACAGGGTTCGTTGACATCTGTAATCGATAGCTTGCGCTTAGTGGATACGCAGGGTGAAATCAAGCTTAATGTGGTGCGTAGCGGTGTGGGTGACATAAAAGAAACCGACATTAATTCCGCCAGTGCATCTGGTGCGATTATTTACGGCTTTAACGTGTCAATGCCACCTGCTGTCAAGCGTTTGGCTATGCGCGATAAGGTTGAGGTGCGGTTATTTAAGGTTATTTATGAACTGTTGGACGACGCGCGCACCAGTATGGAGCAAATGTTAGCGCCAGAAGTGGTAGAAACCGAAGTCGGTAAATTGACTGTAAAAGGTGTGTTCCGTACCATGAAGGAAGAAGTCATTTGTGGCGGAGAAGTCACGAGCGGAAAAGTTATAGCAGATGTGTTAGTGCGCGTGAAGCATGGTGATGAAAAAATCGCTGAAGTGGAAGTGGCGCACGTGCAGCGCCAGCAGGTTGAGGCTAAAGAAGTCTTTGAAGGAGAAATGTGCGGCCTGAGCCTTAAGACTACTAAGAAATTGCAACTTGAAGTGGGCGACAAGCTAGAGTTCTTTACGCGCGAACTGGTAAAACGCACGCTGAAATAACTATAATAATGCAAATAACCCCCTTGGAAACCATAGGGGGTTATTTGTCGTTTGACATAAGGTATATGCGGAGCGGTCAGGGGCTCTTTTACGTAAACGTTAGCTACGGCGGCTTGCAAGATACGCATAGCCGGCATAGGCAAGCGCACCTGCGCCGGTTATGCCGAGCACTCCTGCGCCAAGGCCGGTTCTCGGCAGTTCAGTGGTTTCGGCCGGAGCAACCGGGGACTGGCATTTGTCACTGTCTTTACTGGCGTAGTTGCCGGGGTTTTTGTTGTACTCATCCTTAGTGATGGTGACAACGCTGCCGCTGGTAATGTCGCATACCGTCACCTTTTCGGGTACTGGTTTGTTACATTCTTTGGTAACTTTTACCACGGCGGTATCACTCTTTGTGCCATTTTGCGTGATTGCTTCTGCTCTGTTTACCAGGTCATTCACGCCGCACGCGGCCAGATTATCGTTTGCCGCAACGGTCGCGCTGAACTTAACGTACAGAGCGGCACCCGGCGCAAAGGCGCCAAAGCTAATTCCGTCTGTTACCAGCTTATCGCTGTTCGTTGCTGCCCATTGGTTGCCGGTCTTTGAACTTGAGTACATGGTGGTACCGGCAACATAACTAACGCCTGCGGGCAGAACGTCTTTTATGGTCACGTTTTCCTGAGTGGTCGTGCCGGTATTTTTGTACTTAATTTTGTAGTCAACAGTATCGCCGGGGTTAACGGCGGCGGAATCGCCATATTGGTTGGCCCCGCTGGGGCTGACCTGCTTAGTGATCTCAAAGTTTGGTTGATCTACCACAAAACGGTAGGTCACGTACCCGGAGTATTGTGAGCAGCCGGGTACCTTGCCATCAAGCGCATCGTAACCTAGCGGTGTGCCGGCGTCTGACGCCAATTGGCTAAGATCAAGCGTTTGGCCGTTGACCGCACCGTTGCTGGTGATTGTTGCGCTATTTTGAACATAGCGGAGCGCCACACTGCTACCGGTAGCGTTTTTGCCGTAGGCTTCATCCCACACCTGTGCCGGGTTGGCGTTTGATGCACTCACAAAACCGGTAATACGTGCGCTTTCGCCGCTGTTCACAGTTGCCGGCATTTGTATGCGCATGCGCGTGTTTTTGGCAATGCCTGCATAATCATGGTCGGCATCGTTATAGTTGGTTGAGGCGTTGTTGTGGTAAAACACATATACCTCGTACTCTTTACCGGCGACTAAATCAACATTTTCGCCGAACGTACCGTTGTCGGTGTAGTTACGGATTTGGACAAAGTTGCGTTCGTCGCCATGCTTTGGGTTATCGGTGATTGAGTTAAAAGTGACATGGGTGGCGGGGTTTGCCATGGTAAAAGTAGTGCGGTCTGGACCCCAGGCATGCAAAACGCCAGCAAAAATGCCGGTGCCTGCAATGATTGCGGCAACACCTGTAATGACGGGGTGGGACCGCAGGGTTTTTAGTAGGTTCATATTATTCTCCTAAAGTAATGATTATTAAAAATTGCTTACGTAAAATTAGATTATTAAAGTCCTCATGCTGGGGGCGTTAAACTTAGTAAAATAGTGTCAAATCATAGTATTTCATGGGGTTTGCCCTGCGCCTTTCTGGGTGAAAGGCGCAGGGCGGTAGTGTGTGACTGATGGCCCCTAGTTGTCGGGGTCGGCGTCGCCTGTAGCGGCGGAACCCGGGTTGGGATCCACGCTATCGGACGAATCGGACGAGTCGCCCTCGCCGGTGTTGCCGCTTACACCTGGTGCCCAGATGTCCGCGGCGGAGCCGGGGTCGGCCCCGGGGTCGGCAGCTGCCGATTCCCGCGGGGCCGTAGACTCAGCCGCGCCCGTGGGCGCGCCGGCCTGCCCGTGCTGGCCCGGGGCGTCCGGTCCATCTGGCCCTTTGGGGACCGTGTTGGATGTGGGCTCAGGCGTGGGCTCGGGCGTGGGTGACTCCGACCCGCCACCAGGTGTGGTGGGGGTAGGGGTCGACTCTGGCGTGGTCGGCGTCGACTCTGGCGTTGTCGGCGTTGGAGGTGTCGTCGGTGTTGGCGTTCCTCCTGGAACGTCAGGTGCCGTCGGCTCTGCTGGCGACGAAGGGCAGTTGACTTCATCGTCACGCTCCATACCGCTCACGCAAGGGCGGATGGCTGGGACGGATTCGCGAACGCGCTCGGCAGACTCGCTGCCGGGCTTGTCATACTGGAACCCGCACTCCAGCCGCAACCAGACGTTTTCGCCCGAAGGCAAGGTGATCTGGAGGACCGTGTAGCCCTCTTCGCGCCAAACGCTATCGTCCCACTCAACGAGCGGGACGCCGTTCGGTCCTTCCACCATGTAGGCGGAGCCGACGGTCTGGACGCCGAGGTGCTCGATGGACACCTTGCTCTCGGCGAGCAGGTCGCGGAGCTGCTGCACGTAGTTCATACGCGCCTCGCAGTCCGCGACCAACTCCTCCGACAGCTGTTGCTGACTGGCCTTGCCGTCCTGGCGGATGCCAAGGACGTTAAGGTTTTCGCCAAACAGCGCTGTGTCGAGTGCGTTCCGGCGGAGGAACTCCTCCAGAACGGCGTCGACACCGTCGTCCTCCACCGCTGGCCCAAAGGCGCGCGGGCTCACTTTGTCAGCGTCAAGCGCAAAAAAGTGTGTCTCGCACACCTCGGGCGTTTGCGTTTGCGTAGGTGTGGGTGTGGGAGTAGGCGTTGGGGGCGGCGAGTCGGTGCCGCAGTTGGCATCAGCCAACTGTGTCTCCAGCTCACCCCGCTGTGTCTCCAAGTCTGCTTTGGCGTCACTGCCAGGTAGGGCGGTCGAAATCCGACCGTCCGTCCAGGCGATAGCCGAACGGATTTGGTTACACAGGGGGCCGGTCCAGGCCTCTTTTTGGGTGCCGTACCAGAAGGCGCCAGCCCCCAGCACGGTTGCCAACATTACCGCAAGAGCGGTGATTATGGCGTTTGTGCGCTGGTTGCGCATGCTTCCCTTCCTCCTAGCTGTTGGTGGTGTTGGTGGTGGGCTGCGCCGGCCTCGTGTGGCCGGATGCAGCGATGAGCGCCACGATGCCACCGACGCCGAGGCCGGCTGCACCGGCTGCCATCAGGGCCTGTAGCACATCGGCGTGACCGAGGGTCACTGCTCCGATGAGCACTACGAGAGCCACGATGCCACCGACGATGCCGCCGAGACGCCAGTCGGGACTGGCGTTGTTGGTCGCGCCGTGGGTGACGTACTCCGCCCAGGTTCCCTTGGTGGGAACGGGCTTGCCGTTTTCGTCACGTTTGGCACTGAGGCCGTAGACATCGAGGTTGCCCTTGATGTCCTCGACCTCGGCGGTCAGTCTCTCGACCGATGCTTCGGAGGCAGCCTTGGCAGGCTTGCCGTCCGCACCGTTGGCAAGGAGCGGGTTGATGCCCGCCAGCACCTTGGCGGCGATGGCGTCCGCGTCGATGGCGGGTTCGGGCGCCGGCTTCGGCTCGGGTGTTGTGGCGCCACTGGGCTTGGCGCCGGTGACCTTTTTTCGCAACTCATCGGCGGCGTTCTGGAGGCTCTTGGCCGCCTTGGCGGCGAGAGCGGCATCTCCAGACTTGGTCGTTTTTTCGACCTCGTCGGTGAGTCGCTTTATTTTGGCCTTGTCGGTCGCGGTAGCGACTCCTGCCGCCACAGCAGCCTCGAGGGCCTGGTTGGCGTTGTCGAGGTCGTTGAATAGCAGCTCAGCCAGCCTGTCTCGGCCCTTGCGATGAGCGGCTATGAGCGCGGCTTCAGTGTCGTCGTTGACTTGGTCGAAGGCGGTGCGGTCTATGGCCATGGTAGGTAGTCTCCTTTGTGTCGATGGCCGGATGGGGTAGGGCAGCACTTGCCGCCCATGCATGCACGGGCGTGCTAGCTGCCTGAACCTTGGTCAAGGTCGTAGCAGCAGTAAACCGGTAAGTATTATCAGTTTACTGCTGCTACGACAAAAGGAATAGCCTAAATTTACATATAATCAATCACACTACTATTGCGTACGCGGGCTACTATATTAAGCCTAATAGGGCCTAAAAACGCTCAAGCGCAGCGCAACAGGGGTAAAGTTGTTAAATTTACACCATTACACTGCGTTTGAACGCACTATATATAGCGTACGAATGGATGAAATAGTATGATTTGACACTAATACCAAGTTATTAACGTGCCTCACTTCAACATGTAAGATTTATTTGCTTATCCACCTCAAGACTCGCACGCTGTTGATAGTTATTAATTTATCACAAAAACACAAAAAAGTCAATATATCATTACATAAATAATCATAAGTGCAACAAAGGGCGGTCAGTAAATTATTAAAATGCTTGCGTTTTTTTAAGCGCAGCTGTACTATATGTGTAAAAGTTGAGATAAATAAACACAAACATAAGGATAAGATTGTATGGCGGAAAAAATACTAGTAACAGAACCTTTAAGTCCAGAAGATGTTGAGCAGTCTCTTAAAGGAACCTCTGAAAGCATAAAACGCCGTACCATGGAACTGCCTGATGGTAAAAAAATATACATTAATTATGAAAATAATAAAGAGGTTACTTTTTCCGTAACTTCGCCAGGAAAAAGCCCCGAATATCAGACTTTGTCAAGGAGTGATTTTGACGCATTGGTAAATGAATTTGAAGCTTCGCTTAATCAAGGCCCATCCGCTACAAAGGCGGCTGGTGAGGTGGATATTAGTGAGCCTAAGCCTGCTGAAGAACCTAGCTCCGAAGGTAAAGGTAGTGAAAATCTGAATAGTGCGGTACCAGCTCCTGCCGAAAACAACGGAGTTTTGCGCGTAGCTAAGGCTGAGGTAACGTCAGATCCTGGCGCCAAAGTTGAAGAAGGAACCGACCTCAATGGTCAAGGTGGTGTCACTGAAAATAGCGGACCTGATGCTCTTAACACAGATACAGAAGCGGAGCAATCTATTGATTATCGCTCGATTAAGCCCGGAGATAGAGTGAAATCAAAAAAACCGAGTGCGGCTGGTATAGCAGAGCTGACGGTTTCTGCGGTGCGGGAAAATATGCGCACTGGAAAAATGGAGTATACGCTTTCAGATATAAACACGAAAAACGGTGGTGAAACGGCGCATGTGTGGGCGACACAAGATGATATCATAGCCCATGAAGCTGTATTGCAAAATGAGGTACCCGGGCAGACCCCTGGTGCGACAGAAATACCGGTGCAGCCGGTAGAAACCGGCTCCGCTAAAGCCGAATTGACGCCTCGCACGCTTGACGAAGCTAGGGCTGAGTTAGCAGCGGCTCGCAACGAGTATGGTGATTTGGAAGACAAGCAGAGCGACAAAGCTGGGGAGTTGCGATCGAAAATCCAAGAGTTAAGTCAAGAAGTTGTCAACTGGGCTGAGAACCATCCTGATGCGAAGGCTAGTGAGACAGAGGTGGCAGAAGGAGATGCTGTAGCAAAGAAGCCACTTACAAATTCAGAAATCTTTTTAAGTACGCAAATCGAGGCCCTAGAAAAAGCAAAAGCCGATAAATGGGCTGAGCTCGAAGCCTTGGATTTTGAAGATAAGGCAGGTGAAAAGGGCGCAGAATTACGCCAGCAGATTAAGGACTTGGACTCTCAGATTAATGAAGCCAAGGAAACCTTTGCAAAACAACCTGGTAAAACAGCTGACAAAGCCGAAGAAGAAGGCGTCGAAAAGAAAGACGATACCGCTAAAAAAGAAGCTGCTAAAGCGGAAAAAGATATACGTGATAGTATAGCTGAAGCCGAAACGAGGCGTGTAGCTGCACTCGAAAAGTACGCTAAGGCAAAAGCCGATTACGACACTCGCGGCATGATTATAACCTTTGGCCACAGTAGGCGTAAAGAAGCGATGGAGGTGGCAGCCAAAGAGTTGAAGCAGGTTGAGTTGGAGTATGCGACAAAGTTGAGTACTAAAAAAAGGGAGGCTGGTTTATTTGAGGGTGAAGGCATACAACAGGAGCAGCAGGTAAGTGATGACATATTTAATCAATTGCGAGCAATGGCGACCGACAGGCGCAATAAATATGTGACCGAGCGTTTAGTAAGGATGGAACCCGAAAACCAAAAGTGGCACGAAAAGGCCTATTTGAAAGTGGGCAACATGCTTAACAAAGGTGGCAAGGTATGGCGAGCACTAAAGAGTGGCGGGATTGGCGCTGGGATTGGAGCGGTTAAGGGTGCTGCCGTAGCCCTAACCGGTGTGACGATGCCTGCCGTATTGGCATTTGGTGCCTTAACCACCGCCGGTAGCTTTGCTGTTGGTACGGCCGCTCGTAAGGCAAGTCTTAACCAGGCATTTAAGGAAAAAGTAGCCGGCATAAACACCAGTGGCGTGGAGGGTGTTATGAATGACGAGCAATTTGCTAAGTTCATGCAGGAAATGCGGCGAAGCGGCATTAAGTCCCAGGATAGCCTTGCTGGTAGGCTTGTGGACCGCATGCACAATGAAACGGCAGCTGTAAGTGAAAAAGAAATAAAGGATAGTCGTATTGCTGGGCGAAGGGCGATGTCAGCATACGCAGTTGGCTCGGTACTTGGCGGTCTTGTCAGTGGCGGAGCTACAAACTGGTTGCAGGGTAGGTTTGCTGAGGTGCAAGGTGTCCACCAAGCTACGCCCGCAACTAGTCAGGCAAACATGGGTGACTTTAAAAAGCTTGAGTATCCAAGTATTGATAGCCTTGATCATGAAGGCGTACCCAACCTTAACCTTGGCGCCGATATAGATATCAGTGAAGGTGGCTTAGAGCAACTCGACGAGCTATATCATAACAATGGTATTGATGTTAGCAAGCTGACGGGTTCGGACAAGCTGCAGATTTGGGACGATCTTACTAGAGATACGCAAGACCTTTATGCTGGGAATGGTACGGCTGGGGATGTATATATGATGGCAGACGGCCATAACGGCATTAACGCGCCAAATCCGGGTAATTCATGGAACCCAGATGTTGCACAGTCGGCAATAAAAAAAGCTAAGGCAATTCTTGCCAGTAGGGGGTAGAGTATAATGTTTACGATTGATGATGATTTTTTGGCAAGCGTGGGGTATGATACTGCAAGCCTTAGCGACGAAAAAAGGCAGCAATATATTGCTGAGATGACAGAAGAATTAAATGCCCGCGTCAGCGATCGCTTTTTGAACGAAATTGATAACGATCAGGTGGATGAAATGCATGAGATTCAGGAAAACCCAGATAGAGCACGGGCCTGGTTAGCGGAATTCCATAATGATTACCGCAATAGACACGAATTTAAGGAAGTGGCACAGGTTGTGGACGAAGACGAGGCGGTGACATTCTATGCAGTCGCATTGTGGATGCGATATGCGGTGCCCGGCTATGGCAAGATTGTGCAGGAAGAGCTGGAAGCGTATCATACTGAATTAGTGGAGCTACGCAAAAGTGTAAATGATGTCATTGGCGTATAAAGTCATGACGTAT
>CALEKV010000179.1 GCA_937902525.1 uncultured Candidatus Saccharibacteria bacterium
AGAGAATTATGCAACCGCTCAGAGACGAAAGCTTGGTTCAATGCTCAAACAAATGGCGCTAGCGAGCGGTGAGGTTGACGTTTACCCAGTCATTGATCAGCCGCTCCACCTATGGGACGTGGCAGCTGGGCAAGCAATCATCGAAGGGGCTGGCGGTAGTATAAAGCGACCAGATAGCTCTGATATCAATTGGCACGAAACTACCAATTTTAAAGTCGGCGACTTTATAGCAAAAGCTTAAATAAGACTTTTGACGGCTTCAAAAATCTCATCTGGTGATTGTCTATAAGAGTCAAATGTATGGCTGTTACTCGGCTTAAAATACGGAGTCTGTACGGTCTCTTTGAATTCGTCAACCGTGCGTAGCTTACTAATATCCTCTCCTTGTTGCTTCAAGGCTCTTAGTCGTTCATCGTATCGACTTACCAAAATATCTAATGGCGCAACAAGCTCTACATTAATAACCTTTCGGCCAGTTTCTTCGACTTGCAGATAAGTCCGCTCATTTTTTGGTGGCGGTAGCAAGGCGATTATAGGCAACTCTGTTTGAGATACGGAACTCAATGTGTCATACGTTATTTTGGTAGCAACCTCTCGATCACGCTTCGAATAGAATCCAGAAATTTGCTTTTTTACTACATCATAATCAACGGTATAAGCACGCTCTATATGTTTTTGAAGGGTTTCAGCGAGAGTGGACTTGCCGGTAGTCATTGCACCAAAAATGTTTATGATGTAGTTATTCATAAAACAATTATACAGTAAGTTATTAAACCAAAACCCCTGCGGAGCAGTTCGGTGGGTCGGGTCTATGCGTGGCTGGGGATGAGGGATTCGGTCACCTTTGGCGACCCCACGAGTCAGTCAAATGAGCATAGCTCATTTGTGACATCGCCTTGCGAACTGCCGTCGGGCAGTTCTCACCCCCGAATGCGCACTCGAGGGTTCGAACCCCGACCACGGCACGCAAAAACCCGACCAAAAAGATCGGGTCTATGCGTGGCTGGGGAAACGGGACGGGAATATAACTTTTGATGATAGTTTAGACTTCGATATATCCGAGATAGAAAGTGTTTATGAAGACGATGAGGAGAATCAATAATGCGTCGTTCTCCTATGATCTTGCTTCTTGCGGTAGTGCTTGCTGTTACTTACTGGCGATACGCACAGTATGTAATTGCATTTATCGTAATATTTTACATAATGCGGATGCTCGCGATAATCTTTCGGTTCGTGAGTAATATGGTTACGAACCTAAGACTTTCAGACGTAGATACGATGGATGGTCTAGGGTTTGAAAAGTATATTGCCAATACCCTAAAGAAACAGGGTTATTCAAACGTCACTCTTACGCAGCAGTATGATTACGGAGTCGATATAATCGCCAACAAGGATGGTGTCCGTTGGGGCATCCAAGTAAAACGGTATTCGGGGCTTGTGAAGGCCGATGCGGCACGCCAAGTCGTTACTGGCCTACGGGTGTATGGCTGTGAACGCGCAATGGTAATAACGAATAGCACCTACAGCAGGGTTGCTTTAGAACTTGCGCGTAGTAATGGATGTGAACTGATTGATCGCAGTGGGCTAGCGCACATGATAACAAGATTGTAATTATGATAAATAAACGGACTGGCAATAAACATCTGAGAACTCCAAGATATTTGCTAGATACCTACAATAGTGTTATCGTATAGTTAACAATGCCTGTGAAAATATCACTTGAAAATTTGAGTCGTGATTTGGCGCATGCTCAGAACTCGGGTGATTTTTTAGTTTGCGATTTTCTTGAGGCAGACGGCAGTAGCGAATCATGGGTTCGAGCCAACAATCTTGCTCAGCTCGCCATCAACCCAGCGCGTTTTATAAATCAGCAGCCCCCCTTGGGGTCTTTGAGTTTTGGTGGGAAAATAATCATTCCGCCCAAAATGACAGATACTCCACCCGCCATGGTTCACTTCGGAAGTGAAGTTACCGCAAACGCAGCAATCGGGATGGTAGGACTTGATGCAGATGATTATTCTCATGATGTGCATTTCCACCAGCGAGTTGATGCGAGCAGGCTTGGCGAATCAGCGCTGGCTGAGCTTCTTGATGCACATGATATCAATGATGCGCCCGTAGCCTTACTGAGCCTTGCAGACGCATATGATGGTGCATGGAAATACGAAGAAGCGCAACAACTATATTTTGCTCATACACTAAGTCAAATTTTCCCAGACCATCGAGAGATATTATTGCCTAACACTGTAGCTATTTTAAGCGAACATTCTCAAGAAGAGTTACGCGATTATTTTCAAATTGGACGAGCTGCATGGCGATCTATCATTGCCACTAATGGTAATGATATCGACTTTCACTATAAAGTTTAGAATGGGAACAAGTCTGCTGCAGTAGTCTTGAGTGCTTTGGCAATTCTTTCGTACATATCAATTGAGGGGCGTACTTCACCACGTTCAATTTTTGCGTAGTAATTGGCGCTCATCTTTGCCTTATCGGCTACTTGAGCTTGGGTTAAATCGCGTTCGATGCGTATGGCGCGTAAGCGCTTTGCCGTCTTTATGGTAATTGCATCGGAATCTTTCATAACACTATTTTAGCACTATAAGTCTTTATCTGGGCTGAAAGACAGATTTGACCTATTCCAGCGCTAGATTCACGGCTGCGACAGCATGGACTAGTGTAGTGTCGAATACGGGTATTGTCACGTCTTCCTGCTTTATTAATAAGCCAATTTCCGTGCAACCCAAGATGACGCCCTGTGCTCCATCTTGGTGTAGTTTTTCTATAATATCAATGAACTGCTTTTTGGATTCTGTACGGATGTTACCAAGACAAAGCTCATTATATATGACATGATGTATAATCTGACGATCTGCGTCGTCCGGCACGATAACGCCTAAGCCAAAGTTATCAATCAACCGACCCTTATAAAAATCTTGCTCCATTGTGTATTTCGTACCAAGCAATGCAACTTTTGTCAGCCCCTGAGCTTTGATAGCCTCTGCCGTCGGGTCCGCAATGTGTAGTAGGGGTATAGCAATAGCTTTTTCAACGTCTTTTGCCATTTTGTGCATCGTATTGGTACAGATGAGTACGAAATCCGCACCACCGTTCTCTAGATGCTTCGCAGCATCAATCATCATGTGCGTAGCGGTTTCCCAGTCACCCTTGTGCTGCAACTCCTCAATCTCGGCAAAGTCTACTGAGTACATCAGACTTTTTGCAGAATGAAGACCGCCCAGACGTCTCTTTGTTTCCTCGTTGATGATGCGGTAATATTCTAGCGATGATTCCCAGCTCATACCGCCGATAAGTCCGATTGTCTTCATATCTATTTTTCCTTGTTTTGAGCGTTAAACGTAAAACCATCCACTACGCCACCCATGTATTTGCAGACATGTGCGAGTGTGCCTTGATAGTATATTTTCTCCTCGCCTTCGAATTCAGACAGATTATAGCTCCATGTGTTCTCATATCGCCAATCTCCGTCCTCGTGTACGGCTGGACCACGCAGAGGCTCTTCTGGCGTACAAAGGGCAAGAGCCTTTTTGAGAAATCCAAAAACTTCATCTGCACGGTCTTCAAAACCTTCGCCGACACGGCCTCTATATTGCATCGCCCAGATCGCTTTGCCATCTTTCGTGATAGATTCCTGTCCCGAAAAAGGGTCGCCACCAAACCAGTAATCTATAAAGAGCCACCCGTCCTTTTTAATTATGATTTCGTGTGCTCCGTCGGGCTGCTCGATAACCTTAGTGTTTGCGTCAGCAAAACCTGCTTTGTTCGCTTCGAGCAAAAATTCAATCAGTTCTTCTTTTTCCATGGTTTTCCCTTCTTGAGACAAGTAAATCTATGTATCAAACACTGTACCCATTGTAGCAGGAGTATGGTTAGAATTTAGACCATCACTTCACGTACTACCTCATTGTACGTACCGAGCAAACCCGTCAAGGTCGTTCGTTCACTGGTAAACGTCAGGGGCGCTCCATATTGCGGAACAAATATGTGGCGCTCAGATTGATAGCGCAAGCAGCAGGAAAGACAGCACTAAAGCTGCTAAGAACGGTATTTCAAAATACAGAAAATACTTTCTGAGTCTTGGCACCGAAATATAAAGCACGTAGCATAGCAGTGAATAACCTACGGTAAGATACACGACTGCCTGCACTGCCGGCGGAATCTTGATCGAGCTTGAATATAGTATGGTGGCAAGAAGGAATATAAAGACAATGCCAAGAAGCTGCCCGGCGGCGAAATGTATGTCACGTAGTCGTTTGTTTTTTACGGCATCGGCTGGCGCCCATGCGATAAGGCATGCTAGCGAAAAAGTCAGTAGAGCCAAGAGTATCGTGTATCCCGGCATCGAATAGGTCGGCATATACCAATAGACAAGGGAAAGACAAAATAATCCAGCCAAAGAGGTTATGATAATACCCGCGGCGACGTACAGTATCTTGTGAGACGCGATTGAGCCACTGATTGAGCCATCTTTCCCCTTTGGTGCAATGATAGCTGCGAGAAAACCGAGAATTGAGACTCCCGCTAGTGAGGCGATTGCAGTAATCTGGTATACATCAGCCATTGTCATCAGTATAATTCAAACCTGATAAAAACATACCTTCACGTACTGCCTCATTGTACGTACCGAGCAAACCCGTCAAGGTCGTTCGTCCCATTGGTAAACGTCAAGGGGCGCTCCATATTGACCCATGACGATGCCAGCCCGTGCTCCTCTGACAGAGAGGCAGAAAGCCCTCTCAAGAATAAGAAGGAGAAATAACAATGAACGTATCAGAAGCAACACAAACTATAACCACCGAGTACAACGGGTGGAGTAACCGAGAAACATGGATCGTCAACCTGTGGATGACAGGCGACCAGGGATATTACGAACAACTTTGCGAGATTATCTCGTCACACGACAACCTGGATGACCAGGCCGAAGCACTTGAGGACTGGATTCGGTTCGAATACGACGGTGCGTATTCAAGCATATGGGCAGATCTCATCAACAATTCACTCGCCGAAGTGGACTGGTACGAGATTGTCGAGAAAAATCAGGAGTAAGCCTGAGACGTCCTGGGCAAGACGATAAAAGGCTCTATGATTGGCGCGTACCAACCATCTTGCCGCTCAAATAGCCGTGCAGTGTATATCCGGTTTTCAGTACGAACGGAAGTTGTATGAATAGTAAGTTTATCAACAGTATATCTAACGGGAAAAATAACCATATGAATACTGTCGAAAAGCTCGCGGTATAAAGAAAAGCAAACGCTACATGATTTTTCAGAGGGTAGGTCTTGATCCAATGTGTTTTTGTAATCAAATCACCTAAGTCGCGATGCGTAGGAGATAAAGCGGCAATAAGCTGATAGGCTAAGAATGTCGTAATTACCACTACTTTGTAACGCCAATCAAATCCAAAATATAACAAGAAAGGTAGTGATACCAAAAGCACAAAACAAGTATTAATGATCGTTTTCGCTAGTTTCCAAAATGCAGTTGTTTTTCGCACATCTGACATAGTAATAGTTTATCAGAAGGTTCTTTCTTTTCTGCCTCCTCATTCTACGGGCGCACGCCCAGCGTCAATATCGCCCGTCTGCTTTGTCCGGAGCTAATTTTACAAGGCGGTAATACGTTGA
>CALEKV010000180.1 GCA_937902525.1 uncultured Candidatus Saccharibacteria bacterium
CTTACGCCGCCTCACTCAAGCGAGACAGGGTGTTCGCTAAAAGGGGAGGTTGACAGGATCTAACGGCTTTTGGCTACGAAGATGAGTTCCTGAGTGCTTACCAGAATTACTTAGGCGGAGGGATGCTAGGATGCGTTGGCAATAGCTGCACCGTCGAAGATTGGCGGATGGATGAAAAGCTTGTACGGTTCGCCGAGAGGTTGGCAGAGTATTACCAAGAGCGTATGGAGGAGTTGGAGCATATCGACGAATACAACGAGATAACCTACGGGCGACCAGTGAGTTATCCGGGGTTGTAGTGTGCCGTCCTGGGCATGACGTGAAACTACCTATAATCCACCGCTTTTACGGTCTAATTCATCCCATGCTTGACGAGTGGATTTTATCGGATTTCGCTTCGTAACTGATTGCTTGGCAGCTTCTCGCTCCTTCACCTCCTGTGCTTGGCGAACAAATTGAGCTTCATCACACAAGCTTGTTGCGATTTTTGCAAGTTGTGCCTCGTATGGGTCGAGTGCGCGGCGGACTGAATCACCATTAACCTCACCGTTTTTGTCCCGTATATCGAGATGCGTATACTCGGGCACGATGACATAGCCATTGGTGAGGTAGCGATTATCAGGAAGGTTGCCTATATCAGTACTAGTGATACCTCGAGTCATTGAGACAAGTCCTAATTGACCAATGCGCCGTCTTTTCCCTTGTTCATAGTCAACGACTGTTGCTTGTCCCGTTTTTGTTTCGATGGCTAGCTGATATAACGGGTTTGAGCCAAATACGTTGACACTATTAAATCTCCCTTCTTCCGCCTTCCAGTCTGATCGATTCCAGGAGAGGTCTAATAAATTCGCGATTGAATCAGGGGCTGCGCCATCAACCACTTCGTCGAGATAGTGGTAGTAGTCGGTTACGAACATAGCTCTGCTATTGTAGTTGCTTGGTGGGTCGTGTAGTTCTACGACATCATGAAGTGCTCTTAGCATATCGTCATATGCGCCCCCGCCGCCTCGTGGATTTAATATATCTCCACCAACACCTTCAAGTATCGCTCTGCCTCTGACCATAGTATTCTCCTTTTGCAAGTAATAGTATCAGCGGTTCGCTATAACGGCAAGCATAAGGACTATGCTTATTTGTATCGTGTTGCTAAAACATGTGGAGTTAAAATATGAGACTCTAAAATATGCCTAAACCGACCGAACCATGCCACGATCCCTGCGGGACGAGGCATCATTCGGATCGCTCTAGCAGGGCTACATATGACACGCTCCATACTTCCACCTTCAGCTAAAGCTTCAGGCGAAAGAATGAATCATGCCCCCAAGACGCTTCTAGCGAAGCGACAGAGGTTGATCGATTAATAATATTTGCCACCAAACACATCAGCCGGTACATATTCTTTCAGAAAATGTACACGCCTGCTGCACTTGGTAACAAATGAAGCGCAACCTTATTCCGGAATCAGGTGACCATTACATGCGCGCGTTGCTTGCATGTAATCGTCACTTACGCGCATGCATTATGCGAAAGTACTTACTCTACCTCTTCCCATATTTGCCCGGTAATGCTATTTGTTCTCACACTATCTGCCGTAGCGACACGAAGTGAAAAGGGTTGGGCGGAGGATATTTCTTGGAATAGCATCTTAACACGACGTTTAATATAGATAAGATCGGCCTTGGTTGGGCAGATAAACAACGCGATTGGTGTCGGTTCTTCACTCGTCCATTCGTTTGTGAGTAGGTCGATGTAATGACTAAGCCGTTTCCTTAGTTGGTAGCGTGGCAGTGTCGCTGCGAAATCCTCAACAACGTAATGCGATACGGCTTTTCCTTCACGTTTTGTGAAAAAGAGGTGCGGTTTAAGCTCTCGCAAAAGCTCGAGATGGTCAAGCTGCTCACTATCGGCCATGAAGTCGCTGGGTAGTAGCCACGCGTACTGACGTGTTTCGTCACTTTTAGCCCGTAGCGCCAGACAAGAATCAACTATAAGCAGACAATGAGCAATAAAGGCATCGGTACCATCTTTGTCCTTATAACGTTTTCTGAGCTCGGTGCTGGAGTAGTCGCTGGTAGCGCGGAGAGAGCGGATACCGTTAAGTGATAGATAATAAATAGCTGGTTGGGTCTTGGCTATAAAGTCATTGGCATTATATTTCCAGTCAATGTATTGCTTGTCTCGTAAGTCTTTTAACCAGCTAATTATTCGTCGTTTGTCTTTGTGGTTTAGGAGTGTTTGAAGTTGTGGTCTGGTAAGGTAGCGGTAGGTGTAGAGAAGTTTGAGGATTTCAGATTGTTTGGTAGTGAGTGTAGGTAGTGTTTGCATAGTAGAAGTTGTCTTATTGAGTAGTAGTAGAATATATTGCCAACCCCACCTACTCCGATATGTTTCTAAGGTAAGAGGGATGGATATTACTAGTATACCACTGTTAATACATAACAAAATTGTCACCGCCCTTGGTGACAAAAACCAAATGAATAATACAGCTATTCTTTGCTGATATCACGAGCCATTTTCATGACTTCTTCGGCAAAAAGCGCGTAATCTTCGTCAGGTGCTTCCGGATCGTTTTCGGTAATCGCATGAGCTTTGGCATAGAGCTGAAGCAGCTCAACGGCCAGCTTTGGCTGGTACTTGGCGATGAACGAGATGTTGAATGCTAGTGCATCAACCTTTGAATTATATGCCTGACTGGCGGTAGCTGTGGGGCGATCGCTCCGAACTTGTAGTTTGATAGATGGCAAATCTGACATGTGTCACATTATACCTCTGTTAGTGCAAAAAGACACCATGTTTCTTAGCATGTTACAATAGGCGTATATGGCAGATGATAAAACACTACTGGTACGCTATGGCAAGCGACTACGGAAAGCCCGCCTCGAAAAAGGGCTGACACAGCTCGAGCTAGCCGATAAAGCGGGAGTGAGCGTTAATCATTATGCGTTGATAGAACGTGGCGTAAAAAACCCTTCTGTTACGACTTTCACGAACATCATTGAAGTGCTCGGCCTAAAGCCAAACGATATCCTCCAAAAATAGCTGGCTAGACGCATAAATAACAGCAAAATTGTTACGGTTATCTCTTGACTCTATTCCTATAGGTATAGTATACTATACCTATAGGAATAGATAACAGATTGAGGGTAATCATGTTAATCACCAGCCAAATGCCAGTTGTCGTCGAACAAAAGCAATCCGCTGACAAATTTGAAGTGCTGAGAGCGATTATCATAAGACAAGAATCGCGCGAAGTCGGCCATGACGAAGCGCGAGAGATTGGTGAATCCCTCCTGGATTTTTATCACCTACTGGCGGAAGAGGAATCGGATGGCGCAGACGACTAAGGCGGTTATACTTGCCCGCGTTTCAAGCAGAGCGCAAGAGGATGAGGGTTATTCGCTTGACTCGCAGGTGAAGTTGCTGCAAAGCTATTGTGTAAACAAAGGCTTTAGCATTGAGCGTACGTTCAAGATTGCCGAATCTGCCTCTAAATCAACTCAGCGCCGGACGTTTAAAGATGCTATGGCATTCATCGAGGAGCACAACATCAAACACCTCATCATAGAAAAGGTTGATCGTCATGTCCGCAACTTACAAGACGCGGTTGGCACACACGACTGGCTGACGGCAGACGAGGACAGGCACGTCCACTTCGTAAAAGATTCGCTGATTATGCACAAGAATTCCAGGTCGCAAGAATGGCTCAACTGGGGCATCCGTGTCGTGATGGCAAAGAATTATATCGATAACCTCCGCGAAGAGGCTATGAAGGGTTGGGCGGAAAAGCTGGCTCAGGGTTGGCTTCCAGCCGTCCCACCTCCTGGTTATATGACAATAACGCAAGACGGAAAACACATTCATGTCCCCAACCCAAAGACGGCTGAGGCTGTACGCAAAGCCTTCAAATTTTACTTGAACCACGGCGAGTCAATCGTGTCTACGTCAAACTACCTTGCGTCACTGGGTGTTGTTACGCGTCAAGGCAAGCCCCTAGCTAAGAGTCAGTTGCATCGGACATTTTCCAATCCGTTTTACATCGGCATCAATCGCTTTGATGGGAAAGATTATCCCGGAGCACAAGAAACGTTCATCAGCAAACAGTTGTTCGACCGAGTCCAAGAGAAGCTGCACGGCGGGCGGTCGCAGGTATACCGCAAGCATTTATCTCCGCTACAAGGCGTCATCCGCTGCGAAGATTGCAACTCGGTCGTCACTTGGCAGCTGCAAAAAGGCCGCTATTATGGCGTGTGTCGCCGCCTCACAGCTACGTGCAAGCAAAACAAGATGTTACGAGAAGACAGAGTCGAGGAGCTTATCGTGAAAGAATTAAAGCGCCTCGTCAGTCCATCCGCTGAAATTATCGACTGGGTGGCAAATGCGATGCGCGAACAGTATGCTGACCGAATCGAACAGCGTGAACGCCATATAAGTACACTCTATGGCCAGATTAAGCGGATCACTGTGATGGATGAGACGCTGTATGACGACAGGTTATCTGGTGAAATCAGCAAGGAGCGCTACCGAGAAAAGCACCAACTTTTCATGGAGCAAAAAGCCGAGCTCGAGAGCCAACTGGCGAGCATAGATGAGTCACTTGGCACGCGCCTTGAACAGCGTCTAGTCGTGCTTGAATTGTCTCAAAAAGCAGCCGAATTGTACGCTCAAAAGACGCCAGCTCAAAAACGCCTGATAATTTCCAAACTTTTCGAAAAACTAACCCTGAAAGGAGGTGTTATATCTGTTAAATATTCTAAGTTCGCGGGAGTAATCGCGCAAAACGTGCAACAAACTACTAAACTTTTGGAGGGATAAAAAATGGCATTCCAAACTTTTGAAAATGATGAAAATAACAGGGGCCAAATAAAAAGAAAGAACCTCAAAAATGAGATTCGTTCTACTTGGCTGGAGCTCGGGTATGGGAATATAACTTTTACAGATGAGCTGGACTTTGATGTTGCGGAGCTAGATATCGTGTACGAGGATAGCGATGAGGGGGGTGTCGATATTATAGCCGAAAAAGACGGGGTGCACTTGGGTGCGCAAGCTAGGCGCTACTCCTTGGTTTCTTAGTTAACTTATAGTTGTTATTTAACCAGATCGAACATGCGAGTGTTCTGTTTTTGTGACTGGTAGTGATAAGGTTGAAGTGAGAGAGATACACACATTGCTAATTTATGTATTATATGTTAATATATATAATATGTCATTCGAATTACATAATTTCGATACTGATCGGGAAGCAAGGGACTTTGTCCGTGAGCGAGTAGATGTGCCTATACCGGAGCGAATCGAAGACATAGGCCGCAGTATTGTACTTCGTTCATATACAGAAGATCTTGGCGACGGCACATTTACTAATGTATATGACTTATCATTTCGAGCTGAGAGCGTTCATCCAAGTGTCGAGTTGTCCAATCAGCTCACTAGTGTTTTTGATTACGTTAAAGGCAGTACTGATGTGCGAGTAGCGACGGGTGGCGGCTTTTTCTTCTTGGCGGACAGGGCAAGTGCTATGCCAAGACAGCTCGGACTAAATCTTGCGCTTCAGGGTGGAGGATCGCCTGGTTTACCGGTAGTAGATAGCGAAGCACTGCTTATAGGTAAGGTTCTACTAAGCACTATATAGCTGCCGGCTCTTGGGACGC
>CALEKV010000181.1 GCA_937902525.1 uncultured Candidatus Saccharibacteria bacterium
ATAGAGGGCGCAGCAGCTAGTGAAACGCAAGAAGTCGACATAATAAACAATAGTGCCTCTTTGACAGGGTCTAAGCGTAACAAAGCTAAAATTCCAAATTTTGATAGTTTTCGTAAAAAGCTTTTTATTGGAATTGCGGCGGTTTTTGTATTGGCAGGGTTTTTGGTATGGGCAATTGCATTTGCGCCACGGGCCAGTATTATTATTAAGGCTAGCACTTCTGATGCAGCACTAGACACTAAGGTAACAGTAGGGGCGGCGCTTGCGACTGACCTGCAGGCGGGTGCTTTAAAGTCTGAAACAAAGACCACCACAAAGGATGTGTCGGTGGAGTTTACTGCCACTGGTAAAAAAGATGTCGGCGAAAAGGCAACTGGCACCGTGGCGCTTGCCCCCACGGCTGCCACAAAGATCGCCGTGTTTGACGGTGATACCGTGACGGTCCCAGCAGGAAGCGTTGTAAAGTACAACGGCCTGTCATACCTTACGAGTAGCGTGGTTGTGTTTAGTGACAGCAATCGTTCAACCACCCCTGTGGGTGTTACAGCAGCCGAAAGCGGCAGTAAATACAATGGGGCAACTGGTGCAGCATCATCATCTCCCGACGGTGCAACGGCAACCTTTACTACCGCTACAACGGGTGGCACCGACAAAACGATTACGGTTGTGCAACAAAGCGATATCGACGCAGTGTCGAGTGACATTACCAAAGCCAGCGACGCCGAAGAAGCCAAAAAGGCTTTAAAGGCTGAGTTTGGTGCTAATTATATTGTTATTGATGACACGTTTAAGGCGGATGCTGGTGCGGTCAAGCCAAATCCTGCTGTGGGGCAGGAGTCCACCGATAGCAAAGGTACGCTAAGTGGCAAAATTACTTACAGCCTTGTGGCGGTACCGCGCGCAGAGGCCGCAAAATACCTTGACGCCTACTTTGCCCAGCAGGTTGACGGCAAGCCAGACCAAAAAGTTTACGACAATGGTTTGGGTGAGGTCACTTTTGCTAGCCCTGTCGCGGCTGAAAATAATACCTTTGTGGTGACTGCTACGACCAACGGTAAGATTGGCCCGAAAATCGATGAAGATGCGGTTAAGGAATATGCTAAAGGTAAGAAATCGGGCGAAATCAAGGAGTATGTGCGAGCAATTAAAGGTGTGGAAAGCGCCGATGTGTCATTTAGCCCATTTTGGGTAACGAGTGCGCCGAGCGATGCTAGCAAAATAAAGGTGCAGTTTAACTTAAATGGTTAGTGAGCATTTACTTGCCCTGGATGTTGGCGAGCGCCGCATTGGGGTGGCAATGGCTGATACTAGTGTTAAGATTGCGGTTCCATACGATACGCTGTCGGTTGATGGCACAGAAATTGAACAAATCACTAAGCTAGTCCAGCAGCAACCGGTCGCACGGCTCGTAATTGGATATCCGCGTAACCAATCTGGCGGTCCAACGGCGCAAACGCAGTATGTGTTGGACTTTACTGCACGCTTGCCTAAGGAACTGGCAAAAATCGTTATTTACCAAGATGAATCAGTCACAAGCGTTCAGGCCGAGCAGCAGCTGAAGGCTAGTCGTAAACCGTACGCAAAAGGTGATATTGACAAGCTTGCGGCCAGTATAATTTTGCAAGATTATCTGGAGCTAAATTATGGACGGCTTTAAGCGCCCCAACCGCCATGCACCGGCGAATTACGACGGAGATGCGCCGTTAAATACGTCACCGCCCGTACCGCAGCAGGCGTATAGTCAAAATACAGTCCCACCGGCGCCGGCGCAACCCAGCGGTACTCCTGTCATAGCCCAAAATACCACTCCGCTGGACATTACTTTATCCGGCGCCGAGTCTCTGGAAAAACTTAAAAAACATCATATTTTCCGTAACGTCATGATTGTAATGCTAGCGTTGCTCATGATTGCTGCTGGGGCGGCATATTGGTGGTATCAGGACTCCATGCAGCCATTAAATACTAACGACACAACCGGGAAAGATGTCACCATTCAAAAAGGTGCCACTATTGGTGCGATAGCGGCCGATTTGCAGCAGAAGGGCTTAATCAAAAATCAATACGGACTCCAGCTGTATGCACGCTTTACCGGGCAGACTAGTATTGTTGAAGGCAATTGCATCATTAAGGCGTCAGAAAATGTTAGTCAAATTCTGGACAAACTTGCTAAGGGCTGCAATGATTTTAAGTCGATTACGTTTTACCCCGGTGCTACCATAGAAAAGCCGTTGTATAAACCGCCGAGTGCTGATTTTGAGCAAAACATGTATGTTAAATATGTGTTAGGTAAGGCGGGCTATAGCGACCAGCAAATCCAGCAAGCGCTTAACAAACAATATACAGGACCGTTATTTGCGGGTAAGCCGGCAGGAACAACCCTGGAAGGCTATATTTACGGCGAAACTTATCATATTGATACAGCAGCTAGCGTAGAGCGAGTTTTGCAGATGACGTTCGACCAAATGTACAAAGATATTACGGCAAACGACCTGGTAAATAGGTTTAGTGCGCAGGGGCTTAATTTGTATCAGGGTATCACGTTGTCATCGATTGTGCAGCGCGAGCTTAACTGTGAAGGCAAGCCGACTGAAGAGCGTAAGCAGCGTTGCTATGGCTATCAACAGACAATCGCGCAGGTATTTTTGAAACGCCTAAGGGAAGGCGTAACGTTGGGCAGTGATGTCACGTTTATTTATGCCGCTGACATGGCGGGGGTGGCCCCAACGGTTGGCTTGGACTCGCCATACAACACCCGGATTAAGCCCGGTTTGCCGCCAGGTCCTATCGCCTCACCTGGGCTATTAGCCATGAAAGCCGTGGGCGACCCAACTGCCACTGATTATAATTTTTTCATCGCTGGTGATGATGGATTGATATACTTTGCCCGTACCTTACGGGAGCACGAAGCGAACATCGCTCAATATTGCCAAAAATTGTGTAATGAGTTGTAATATGTAAAAAATCATTGCCATAGTGGCTTTGATTTGATAAACTAAGGGTCAGCAACCTTAGCGCTCGGGGCGCTTGTTATTAGCAAGTGGGTGGGTATACCACTTTAGCAGCTAAGGGGCCTACCTTTAAATGTCGTACGGATGCCGAAATAAGCATAATATTAGTTTAATCATTAGGTCGACACGTGCAATCCTTTCCTGCAAGCAGGAGAAAGACAAAGTGAGGTAGCGGCGTTCTCAGCAATGAGTGCGCAGGAGCTTACCATTCGTAATCAAGCGTTTGCCGAGGTCACACCTCAGGCAACCATCACAAATCAGGTGGCTGTTGTCAATCAAGAGCAGCCACGAGTAAAAAAGCGCTCCTCACGGCATACATTGTCAGCCACGTCGGTCGTTTCGTATATCGGCGTGTTTTTACTGATTATTACCATTGTCGCCATTGGCTATCGCCCCGCTGAACGTAAAACTAGCTTGGCAAGCACTGGCCAGTTAGCCTCTACTGAGGCGGCGTTGGCTGGAGCAGCCACCGGTAGCGTGGATCAGCTGTTAGCGACCAATGTTGGTGCTAACCTTGCTGATTCAACCGACTTGCCAGTTGCAAATAACGTTGCAAATTTGTCACAGTCGCTTGCGGCTGAAAGCGTCCTGGCTCAGACAGATATTAATATGATTTCGAAGCCACTTGGGCAATCGTCTGAAGACGTTAGCGCCAAAAAACAATATGTTACCGTGGCGGGCGACACCGTGCCGTCGGTGGCGGAAAAGTTTGGTATCAGCGCCCAGACGGTGCGTTGGGTAAATAATCTTTCGTCAGATGCACTGGAACCGGGCAGAACTTTAACTATTTTGGCTAAAGACGGCATACTATACACGGTTAAGGCGGGTGATACTGTTGCAAGCATCGCCTCTAAATACGGTGCCGATGCTAATATCATTAAAATAGATAACGATTTAGACATTTCTGGCGAACCGGCCGCTGGTCAGCAGCTGATTATTGCTAACGGTGTTTTACCTACCGATGAACAACCAGGCTACGTAGCGCAGCGTGCGTATTCTGGCATTTCGTACGGTAATTATTCCGGTGCATACACTGGTTATAACTCAAAACTTGCAGCATCGGTTGGTAACAAGTACGCCTGGGGTAACTGCACTTGGTACGCGTATGAGCGCCGCGCGCAATTAGGTAGTTCAGTCGGCAGCTTTTGGGGTAACGCCAGTACGTGGCCGTACAATGCACGTCAGGCGGGCTTTAGGGTGGACACCAGCCCCGAACCAGGCGCGGTGATGGCTAATGGTGGTGGGTATGGTCACGTTGCAATTGTTGAATCGGTTAACCCTGGGGTTTCTGTGCGCATCAGCGAAATGAATGCTTACCGCTGGGGTGGAGGTTTTAACCGTATCAGTAGCGGTGATATACCTTGGAGCGAAGCTACCAGCGGTTACTATCAATATATTCACTAAATAAAGCAAAATGTTAAAGCGCCTCTGTCAAATTGGGGGCGTTTTTAGTATAATAAAGTAAATATGTTTGCAGATACAGCTAAAGTTATAGTGGCGGCCGGCAAGGGCGGCAACGGTGCCGTGAGTTTTCGGCGCGAAATCTATGTAGATAAAGGTGGTCCAGACGGCGGTGACGGCGGCAAGGGTGGTGATGTAATTTTTTTGGCGACCACTGGCGAAAACACTCTGTTGGATTTTAGGTACCAACCAAACCTTAAGGCAACAGATGGCGGCGCTGGCGAAAAGCGCTTAAAGCACGGCAAAAATGGCGATGATCTTATAGTCAAAGTGCCCGTTGGCACAGTTGTTAAGCGTGACGGTGAAATTGTTGCCGATTTAGCTCAAGACGGTCAACAAGCTGTGATTGCAAAGGGTGGTGACGGCGGTTTTGGCAACGCACACTTTAAAAGCAGCATCCGCCAAACGCCACGCATGGCGGAGCTTGGCGAGCCTGGCGACGAATTTGAGGCCGAACTCGAACTGAAAATCTTAGCAGACGTCGGCCTTGTTGGGTTCCCTAACGTCGGTAAGTCCACTTTTTTATCGGTCGTTAGTAATGCCAGGCCGGAAATCGCTGATTACGCCTTTACAACGCTAACGCCTAATTTGGGTGTAGCTAAGGTAGATGACGGCACGATACTAATCGCTGACATCCCGGGGCTTATTGAGGGCGCAAGTGAGGGCAAGGGCCTGGGCGACGATTTTTTACGCCACGTGGAACGTACAGCCGTGCTGCTACACCTAATCGACATTTATAGCAATGATGTCGCCGACAGCTACAAGGTGATTCGGAACGAGCTAAAACAATATAGCGAAGAACTGGCAACCCACCCAGAAGTCGTGGCGCTGACCAAGTCTGAAGGCTTAGACTCAGAAATTATCACCATGCAAAAGGCTAATCTTGAGAAGGTAGTTCCAGCGGGCACGCCGGTATTTGTCATTTCCGCCGTTGCCCACCAAGGCACCACTGATGTTTTACGTGCAGTACGCGGTTATGTCCAGCAGCACCGTAAGGCCGAGGCGGTGGCGGTCGAGGAATCTGACAACGGCGATATCGAAACAATTACACTCGGCAAAGAACAGCTAGATGAAAAGTGGGATACCTTTTACGATAGCGATGAAGGGGTATGGGTTGTAACGGGGCCAAAGATCGAAAAGTTTGCTAGGCGCACTAATTACGACCAGTTTGAGAGCGTTAATCGCCTGCGCGATATCATGAAAAAGTTGGGTATTTACCACCACCTAGTACGCGAAGGTGCTAGTGGTGACAGCTTAATTCGTATTGGTAAAAGCGAATTTACCTTGTTAGAGCAATAAATTGTAATATTTTTATAAAATAGTATTGACATTAAATAAATATAGTGTTATAATGCAATACATCCTTGGTTGACGGCGGGAAAAACCGCCTCCCAAGCGACCATTAACATGTCGGATAGAAACTGACGTGCTCTATCCATCTCCAGCGCAAGCTGGGATTTTTTGTTATTATAGGCTGTATGGCACAAACCTTTTTCTTTTACGACCTTGAAACTAGCGGCTTGAATGCGCGCAATGACCGTATAATGCAGTTTGCTGGCCAGCGGACTGATATGGACCTAAACCCAATCGGCGAGCCTTTCAACGTGTTGGTTAAGCTAAATGACGATACCTTACCCAGCCCTGACGCCATAATGGTGACTGGCATTACGCCACAGCAAACCGTGCAAGATGGCTTTAACGAGGCAGAGTTTTGCAAAATGTTGCAAGCCGATGTATTTACGCCCGATACCGTGACTGTCGGTTTTAATAATATACGCTTTGACGATGAGTTTATTCGGCACCTATTTTGGCGTAATTTTTATGACCCGTACGAATGGGCGTATAAAGACGGCCGGAGCCGGTGGGACTTGTTAGATGTGGTGCGTATGACCCGTGCACTCAGGCCAGAAGGTATAAAATGGCCAGTGGTAGACGGTAAAGCCGTTAATAAATTGGAGCTCATTACCAAGGAAAATGGCGTTAACCATTTTAAGGCGCATGATGCCCTAAGCGACGTGGAAGCCTTAATCGCCGTAACTGGTTTAATTAAACAGCAACAGCCACAACTATATCGGTATCTGTTCGATATGCGCGACAAAAATAAGGTAAAGGCGTTGGTGAACCTTGATGACAAAAAGCCATTCGTGTACAGCAGCGGGCGATACAGTAGTGATTTCAATGCCACAACCGTAGCTTTTCCGCTCACCAGTGGTAAAAATGGTAACGTGGTGGTTTATGATTTACGCCACGACCCAACCCCGTTTGTGGGATTAAGCGTAGATGATTTAAAAAAGCGCATGTACGCCAGTTATGAAGACCGCAAAAAAGA
>CALEKV010000182.1 GCA_937902525.1 uncultured Candidatus Saccharibacteria bacterium
CTCTCATATCAACTCGGTCTAGCAGGCGACCAGATAAATGCTCTTGATAGCTAAGTAATTGGGTGCTCGTGCAGGTGCACTCATGGCTTGGGTCGCCGTAGTAACCGCAAGGGCAGGGGTTCATTGTTGCCACAAGCATAAAATCAGCTGGATACACGGCGCGGCCATTGGCACGGGTGATGCTGACATACTTGTCTTCGAGCGGTTGCCTGAGTGCCTCTAGGGCAGAGCGTTGATACTCGGGTATTTCATCCAAGAACAGCACGCCATGGTGGGATAAGCTCACTTCGCCTGGTTTTGCTTTAATGCCGCCGCCAATCAGCGCAATTTGACTCGCAGTATGGTGGGGTGCCCTAAATGGGCGTGCGGGTGCAATGTCGTCGATCAGTAGGCCCGCAAGGCTATGTAGTTTTGTGACATCCAATAATTCATCTGCCGTAAGGGCTGGCAAAAGCCCTAGCAGCGCCTTTGCGAGCATTGTTTTACCCGCACCCGGTGGCCCGGTAAAGAGTATATTATGGTGGCCTGCCGCAGCGATAGTAAGGGCGCGCTTAGCTTGTTCTTGACCGTAAATATCGTCAAGTGCTGGTCCATCTTGATTTGTTTTTTGCTCCAGGTGTCCCGATCGCAGCGCTGGTTCGATGCGCGCTTCTTTTTTTAGGTGAAGGTACAGGCTCTTAATGTCTTTGATGCCAACAACAGATATGCCCTTTACAAGGAGTGCCTGGCCGACGTTGCCTTCAGGCAAGTAAACGGTTGAAATTTTTGCTTTACGTGCGGCTTCGGCGATAGTGACCGCGCCACTGATAGGGCGAACACGGCCGTCTAATGCTAGTTCACCGGCAAACACCGCATCTTGTATATCCTCGGGTCGCAGCTGACCGCTACTGGCTAAAATTGCTAGTGCAATCGGTAGGTCATAGTGCGTTCCGTCTTTGGGTAATTCGGCTGGCGCCAGGTTAATTGTGATTCGCTTTGCGGGCCAGTCTAAAAGTGAATTGGCGATGGCGCTCTTGACTCGCTCCTTTGCTTCGCTAATTGCTTTGTCGCCCATACCAACAATTTGTAGCCCTGGTAAGCCTTTGGTGATGTCACTTTCCACTTCGACAAGGTGACCCTCAAACCCGACAGGGGCGACGGATATAATTTTTGCAACTGTCCCCATAATTCCCCCTAGTTAAGCATACCTGTTCACCCCTGACAATACGTGATATAATAGGCGTTAGGTGTATGGGGCTGATATAGCTTTCGACGCCAGGAATTTAACAGATCGTTTTGCAAGCCGAACTCTGACGTAATCAGAACAATAATTGCAGACAAATTAACTGCACGCGTAGCTGCCGCTTACGACCGCGCCTTTGGCAACGTCACAGCTCAGCTTACGTTAGCTGCCTAATTATACGGTAGCTGTACTTGCCTGGACGCCCGCTATGGCGCAAGTGCATTATATTTAGCAGGCTCGGCACTCATGGCTGTTTCGACCATGCGTGTTTAAATTTAATCGGCACCCACGAACGGGGACTCTTTGTCTTATCCTGATTTCAGTTTGTGGTTAAGCGTTTGAATAAGACTATGCTTGTAGATAAATGATAGGTTACCTGACGGACCCGGGGGCAGTACCCGGCAGCTCCACCACGCAATAGCAATAAGCCCATGGGGCTTATTTTTTTGTTATTGCAAGTACCCTGTGTAATAAAAAACAACCGCCTGCGAGTAGCGGTTGTTTTAAGTGGAGTTTTTTGCAATTTTGTTTATTTTTGGCTCCTGCACAATTTTTTTATTCAGAAGCTACCCCTATAATATGACGACAAAGAGCTTATGTCAACAACTTTGAAAATAATCACAACGTAAAAAATACTACATCAGATATTACCATAAATGAGGTTATTAGCGGCGTGTTTTCATATAACGCTAGCCGTGGCGTGGAGTTATCCGTGCGTGCGCTATATAGCGCGATGATAATAAGATAGATAGCTACAATGTAATTGTCGAAGGCGCGGGCTGGCATTGCGTGATTATTTTTTACGTGGGTGCTTGCCACCTGCTGGGGCTACTCGCAGCTGCCAAGAAAGCAGGGTGGCAAACAATAATGGCGCGGTCTTGGCTTACTCAGCATCACGTTGGCCGGGAGTGTTTTGCAGCATGATGTGGGGTGCATTTGCCTATTAGAATGCGCCAGCGCAAAGGCTTGGCGTTTGTTGACGCCTTGGGCGATGGGTTTGTAGAGAATATATACGTATGGCATACGTTTATAGCATAGTCATTCAGGCCAAGCGACCAGTCGCATATTTTTACCAAGCGGCTTTTGTGAACATAGTGATGATTGTCCTGCGGTTTTGTGGATGTATGAAAAATGTAATGAATGTATTAATGCAGTTTGCTATTTTTGGAGCCGATGGGCTCTGGGCGTGCGATGCGTAGCGGCTGGTCGTTCTGTAGAGCAGGCGCGCCGTGTCTCTATACGTTGTGTGATTATCAACATTTAGATTCAGTGAGCAATTACGATTGAAAGCCTAAAGTGAATAACGGTGGAAACCTAATACGTTGTAATATACACATAGATAATTATTTACAACAACATGAACATTAACAGTGTTATACAGGGCATATATTCCTAGATGTTGTTATAAATACTTTACTAATATAATGTTGTATGGTTGACTCTGCGCCTAAAGTATGCTAATGTGTAAACAAGCTTTTAAAAACAAAAAAGCCACCACAAACAACCTTAACAATTTGAACAACAGTTATGTATACACCGTTTTGACGGACGGATATCAGGTAGTAACATGGCTTGCGTACCAATTCATACAAACGCTATGGTTCTTTTATAAGAAACAAGTCATATTTTGTATCGCACCTTTAGTACGCTAGCATAAATGGTATTACCTCAGCTTCGCCTTGAGGCGCCTTGCCTCGGTGTTTGTAGCTGTCGCGGGTTAGTACCTCGCGGCTGGATAACTCTTACGATTGGATACTTTGTCGTAGTAGCGCCCCCAGCCGCGAAGCGGAACACTTGCAAAACAAAAACACACACGACCTATGCCCCGCATCTGCGGAGCGGTCAGAAGCCCACCAGAGCGGATCAAAGCGGGCGTTCCCAAATAGTTGTTTTATACACGGGACGCGCCAAATTAAAATTCGCTGCCGCTCTAGGGCTCCATGAACTTTTGTGAGTGGGTGATATAATATGCCTATGCTTTCTAGGATTGTCGCCACCATCACCTTAATAGCTCTAGTGCTACTTTCGGCGCTTTTGCAATCTACGTCGCCGTCAACGATTCATCCGGTAGGTATATTGTTAGTTTTTATTTTATTTTACTTGTTAGTGTTAGGTGTGCTAACTTTTTTTATGTTTGGATTAAGCCGCGTCTTACATAGGCTGCGTGGTCAAGGGTTGTCGATGGGTGAGGTGATGACATTTAGGCAGTCGTACTATTACGCATCGGTAATTGCGCTTGCCCCTGTGCTGCTGATGGCGATGCGCTCGATTGGGCGCGGTAACGCTGTAGATGTAGCACTCGTAGTTGTTTTCGAGTTAGTCGCCTGTTTTTATGTAACAAAACGCCGTTAATCCACTTATTTTTCATAGCTGGTTATGCTATAATTTAACAGATATGGAACCAAAACAAGGTTTACCTAAATCGCCATATGAGGGGGCGCCCAGTTATTCGGGTGAGTGGCCCCCGCTTAATGGTGGCGACGGAGAACGCTTGGACGAGCGCCATTTTGAGGCGCCAGCTGACAGCCCGGCGCGCCAAGAGCAAGAAGCTCTGCCGCCAGTTATTCCAGTAGCTCCGGTGGCTATCCCCGTCATGAGCGATAACTCAGCTCAGTCTGTTGCCGCTTCTGACGACAACAGTACTAATCCTGCGCTAGCGGCTGACGATGACCTTATAGAAAAGGAATGGGTGGATAAGGCAAAAAAAATTATCGAAGCAACAAAAGAAGACCCCTACAAAAGAGAGCTAGAAATAGGCAAGTTGCAGCGTGACTACATATTAAAACGCTATGGTCGGTCTATCGGAGAGTCTGGTGGTGCATAGGCTATGATGGGCGCATTTATTGCTGTATTTATTATTACCTTTTTGGTAGTAGTTGTCGGGGTGGTTGGGTTTTATATGTATCGATCTACTGTAAGGGAGGCAAAAAGCTATGAACGCGGCCTTAAAATGGTGCCAATGCTTATACACCTACCGCCGGCGAGTGATGATATTGATGGTGGCGGACGTGACAAGCGCGACTTGACAGAGGAGGTGTTAAGCCAGGCCCAGGTTATGTATAACATTATTGCGAGTACGGCCACAAAGGGTCTAAAGAGTAGGGTGTACGGTCAGCGTCACTTGTCCTTTGAGATTATTGCTAATGAGGGGCTGGTATATTA
>CALEKV010000183.1 GCA_937902525.1 uncultured Candidatus Saccharibacteria bacterium
GACGTGTGCTCTTCCGATCTTATTTGGTATTGTTTGGTGCTTGCCGTTCTATCGTTCAAGCGTTAGGTTGCGGAAACTGTCTTCGCCAAGGTACTGTTCCAGCTTACCTTTGTTCACAAAGTAAGTGGAATTAGTGTAGTCGACTACGTCGGCCTGTTTTAATTGCTTGAGGTTTTTTGCAGTGCTCTCGCGAGTCTGGCCAATCAGGTTAGCTAGCATGTGCTGGGTAAGCTTTAAGTCGATTTCATAGACACCCGGTTGCTTTTCAATGCCATAGCGGAACAGTAAAAAGTAGAGCGTGTAACAGATTTTTGTGCTTGCTCTGGCTTGGGATAGGCCGGTAACGCGGAGCATTAGGCTGGCTTGGGACTGGACGATGTGGTTTAAGTATTCCTTTTGAAACACTGGGTCGTTGTCAATCGCCTCTAAGAAATCAGTCTTATTGATTTTAAGTACACGCACATCATTGACGGCGTCGTAGTTGAATAAGGCAACTGGCGCCTGGTTGTTTACCCAGGCAATAGGGATAATCGAGCCTTTACTGTGCAGGTCAATAATCGATTCATCACCTTCGTGATTAATAGTGTAGGCCTTGACTACGCCATCCAGAATAATAGTGGCAAACCGTGGGACTTCCCCCTGAAAAAACAAGCTTGAACCTTTACGGTAGATGCTGGGTGTGCCAATGGAACGCAAATGGCTTAGCAACTGCTTCATACGCTAATTATAGCATTGGCTTGACTTTATCCACAATGTTTTTCAAACCTTGCATAGGGTGCTTATGGACGGCTCGGCGGACACCCAGACTTGCAGCTATGACTGGCGTAATTTGTCGCTCTCCTTTACTATTAATAAGTGATTTCTTACTATCATTCCAGTAAGGCCAACCCACAACTTATGTTAAAACGGGAGTTTAGGGTTGGTGATTGGGTGCGCGTCGAGCGACCGACCGAAGATGAGGCGGCGTTTTTAGTGCAGCTCGGGATTGATAGTGATATCTTGACCGATGCATTAGACCCGCATGAGGTTCCAAGGATTGAATACACTGACGGCTGGACATATTTTATTACCCGGGTGCCAGATATTGGCGATGATTTTAACGATTTTACCGCACCTGTTATGTTTGCGACTGATGGCAGGAGCGAAGTGACAATCAGTCGCGACTTGTTAGGGCGGCTGTGGCAACCTTTTATCGAGCAAACCGTTGTGGCGACGAGCGATATATCGACTTTATTTATATTGATGATGGAGCGTGTGTGTAAAACATATGAAAACCGCGTGGCCGTTATTAACCGTCAACTGCGCTCGGTGACTAACGACCTCGAGCGGTTGCGGCCAGCTGATATAGCCACAATTGTTGACTATGAGCGTAAGCTCAATGATTATCTGGACGCCTTAATTCCAACCAATACGGCAATTGAAAAGACCCTGGTGAGCAAGCAATTAATAAAATTGACTGCAGACGGCAAGGAGTTGGTGGAGGATTTGTCAGTTGATTTTGAGCAGTTAATTATCCGATGTAAAAGTTTGTTACGTACCATTACCAATGTACGTGATAGCTACCGTGCCGTTATGGACACGCGCCTCAATGAAACCATGCGTGTGCTGACCGTGGCGACACTCAGTTTGACGATACCGACCATGTTGGCGGGCGTGTTTGGCATGAACATTACGCTACCGTTTGGAACCGATAGTATTTGGCCGTTTTGGATTATTATCGGCGTTAGCATCATTGCTGCTATAAGTATTAGCGCATATTTTTTAAGAAAGCGATAAGAACGGTGCCTAAGTGCAGACAGTGTTTTTTAGCTTGATTATTATGGGTAACTTGTATAACATGTTATACATGACTAATTTCAATAAATCAATTCATTTAGTGGGTACTGTAAGGGTTGGACCAAAGTGGCAAGTCGTTATTCCAGCTGAGGTGCGCGAAAGTATGAATATTATGCCCGGCGACAAATTAATTGCCCTGTGTTTTGATGACAAAAAGTCTGTGGCATTTATCACTGAAGGCCAGGCACAGCGTTACGTGCAAAAAATGGGTGAAAACTTTACTCAGTTTAAAGAGCAGCTTATGAGCAAGTCTGACGTTGCGCCGGAAGGCTGGGATTAGTGAGTCTACAACACATTACTAAGCGCGAAAAGATAGTTGTCATGCTAGCGGTCATGAGTGCCTTGTTGCTGGTGGCGCTTGACCAGACGATTGTTTCCACGGCAGTCAGTGCCATTGCTAAGCAGTTCGATAGTTTTAGCAGCATTGGTTTCATCTTTACCGCTTACATGTTAACAACTACAGTGACAGTACCATTGGCAGGTAAGCTGTCTGACATGTTTGGGCGGCGCCTGCTGTTACTGATAGGTGTATCGGTTTTTACGCTTAGCAGTTGGATGGCGGGACATGCTCCGTCTGTGGAATGGCTGATAGTTTGGCGCGCTGTTCAGGGTGTTGGCGGCGGGATTATTAGCGCCAATGCTTTTACTATTATTGGTGATTTGTTTAGCCCGCGTGAGCGTGGCAAGTGGCAGGGGTTGTTCGGTGCTGTGTTTGGTCTTAGCTCGGTCGCTGGACCGCTTATCGGCGGTTGGTTGACAGATGGCGCACATATTTTTGGCACGGTCACAGACTGGCGTTGGACGTTTTTTGTCAATGTGCCCGTGGGAATTATTGCGCTATTGGTGATAGCGAAATTCTGTCCGCCCCTCAAACATGATGCGAAGCACTACCCAGATTATCTGGGGGCAATGCTTATCACATTAACACTATCAGCTCTGGTGCTAGCAGTCGATAATACGGAGCTTATTTTTCAGGGCTTGATAGATAGTGGTATCACGGTAGGTGCTATTAAAGGGGCGCTATTTGCAATAGCGGCAGTGGCTGCCGTGTTGTTCTTGATAGTTGAAAGCCGCGCTAAACAACCAATTGTGCCGCTGGAATTTTATAAAAATCGCACATTCGTATTAGTGACTAGCGCCATGCTGCTATTTGGCGCCGCCTTCCTGGGTTCAATTTTGTACTTAACGCAATTTAATCAGCAGGTGTTTGGCGCCACGGCGTCCAGTGCGGGTGTCATGTTGCTGCCATTTGTCGGTGGCATGATGGTTTCGTCTATTATAAGTGGACAGTTGGCTTCTAAAACAGGGCACTATAAGCGTTACATGGTCGGCGGTATTGCAGTTGCTACCATTGCTATTTACAGTCTGACGGCACTCGAATCGACCACTCCATTTTGGCAAGAAGCAGTCCGTATGGTGTTTGTCGGCCTTGGCATGGGCATGGTGATGCCGTTGATGAACCTAGCAGTTCAAAACGAGTTTGAGCAAAAAGACTTAGGGGCGGCTACGTCGGCCGTTCAGCTGACTCGGGGTTTGGGCTCAACGGTTGGTACGGCGGTGCTAAGCGGCGTATTGACAGCCGGTATTATTGGGTCGCTGGGCAACCCTCAGGATATTCCTTATATCCAGCAATTAAAGCAGTCGCCGCAGGCGAGTAAAATGTTTAGTGGCGATACGGTCAGTGCTGACACTCTATTGGCGATTAATATGCAGAAGGACACAATCCGTAATGGTGCTGTGCAGGTAATTAATGTCAGCCCCGCGCCCGCTCCGGTTAAGCAGGCCCAGGTAGCGAACCTGGCAAATATGCAGGATTCCTACAGCAAGGACATCGTTAGCGCCTTTACTGATGCATTACATACCATTTTTACGATATCAGCCAGCTTGATGGCGGTGGCACTTTTGTTAGTGCTATTTGTGAAGGAGCGTCCACTCCGCGGTGGCATAAATACAACACCGGGTGAATAGGGTGGCATCCCGCCTGTGCTTGCATGCGTATTGACGGGCGTGATATCATCGGTAAGTCGCTCGCGCGGCAAAACTAACAACGTTCAGGACGTAAAGGTCGATAGCGCGAGGTAATGACAACGTACAAGGAGTACAAACAACACATGCCAATAGCAGTCGATTTTGCCCCCAGCCGGAGCAAAAAGATCGCGGTGGATGTGGTGCCTGCCGACTGGCAGCAGTATATCGCAGACTAGTAGCGTATACGCTAAGATCTAAAAAACACCCCAAGGCACCGGGGTGTTTTAGTTTTTAGCGAGTTATTTATTCAATGCCAGCTTCTTTAAAGGCGGGCTGGAGGACTAATTTATCAAAATCTTCTGCGGAAGACCAAATCAGTTGCGCTCCGTTGGTGGCTTTGGTAACCAGCTTGCCGTCAAGGACGTAGAGTGAGCCAACATCTTTACCGTTTAAGTAAAAGCTTGGGGTGCTCGTCACGCCCTGCTGGTTTGAAAGCGCTTCGTCAAAGTTGAGTTTTTTGATGATGTCGTCACTCTCGATGGTGGTTTTAGCTTTTTCTGGGTCACCGCCAATCTCTTTAATAAGGTTGGCGAAGTAGTCTGTGCGTTCATTGCTGGCTGGCAGATTAGCCCATGTGCTTTGGGTGGCATATAGTTTATCATGCATCTCCCAATATTTGCCCTGCAAGCCGGCAGCTTCAGCAAAACTAGCTGCTGCGCGCGCATTTGAGTGGTACGGCATCATTTTATTACGGAACACAAAGGTCAGCTTATCCTTGTATTTTTCGGTCAACTGTTTTATCACTGAGGCGGCGCTATCGCAGCCCGGGCATTGGTAGTCGCCGTATTCTACTAGGGTGACTTTAGCGCCGGTGCCAAATGTGTGGTCGGCTATATTGCCGTTATCAGCGCTGGCTGTTTGAATGGCATTAACGTTTATGTTGTTCGTCAAACCAGCTTCCTCTTGGCGGGACACAAAGATAGCGCCACCGATAGCTAGCACGACGATAATGATAAAAATAAACCAACCTTTAGATGTCATATCAAACTCCTTTTTACGGTACCATACAAGTATAACC
>CALEKV010000184.1 GCA_937902525.1 uncultured Candidatus Saccharibacteria bacterium
CAAGTACGCGTCGTAATTACCCTTAAAACTCTGGCAACCGCCGTCCTTTAGTTCGATAATCCGGTCAACGTGCTTCAGTACGTCGCGGTCGTGAGTAATAATCAGCATGCCTTCGCGGGCAGTCACCAACCAGTCGATAAATTGCTTTTTGGCAACGTAGTCCATGTGGTTGGTCGGCTCGTCCAACAGCGCAAGATGCGCGTCGCTATGCATCACTTTTACCACCTCAACCAGGCGCTTTTGGCCGCCACTAAGCGTTGCAAGCTCACGCTCGCCATAACCATCCATTTGAAAGTTCTTCAATTCCTCCGCCACCAGTTCCTCTACTTGGTAAAACCCTTTTAGGCCAAACCGCTCCAGGGCATCGCTGTATTCATTAATCTTTTGCATGTCATCGCCCATGGTGGTGGGGTAAGTTTTGATAATATAGTGCAGCGCGGCGTATTCTGGCAGGCCCTGCAAAATATATTCCATCACGGTTTGGCCCTGCGCGCCGCGGTGTTCTTGGGCTGTTGCCACCACGCTGGTACCACGTTTAAAAATCACCTCACCGGTAAAGTCCGTATCTAACCCTGTTAAAATACCAAATAGGGTGCTTTTGCCAATGCCGTTTCGGCCCACCACGCCAACTTTTTCGTTGTCATCCATGCTAAACTTAACCCCCGTCATTAAGACTTTGGGGCCAAAGGATTTTTCAGTTATGTTGATGTCGGCAATCACTTAATTCCATTGTAGCACACCCCTGTTGGTTATTTGACATATTATCAACTATTTGCTATAATAGTACTTTTATTCACCTAAAATTCCTGCTACTATAGGCAGACGCTTGAGGCCACGCCGGGGAGGTGATTCACATGGCACGCAAAAAGCAAATCGAGCAAGCAGAGCCGAAGCCGGGTTTTAACTCGCTGCGTTCCCTCAAGGACGCAGGAGCATCCGTAGGATCTCTAGTTCTGGGACTAGTCATCATCGTGTTGGCGCCCATCCTGTGGGTGTTCTTACTCGGAAAGGTCGTTCGAGACGCAATTGGTAAGGCGTTCGAAGCGCGCGCCCAGAAGCGCTTCGCCCGCCACCAAAAGGCAGCCGACAAGGCGTAACCGCCACCACGGCCGTCCGCCCCTGATAACCTCGGGGGGCGGACGGCCACTTTTCATAGCACAACAAAAAAAGACCCTCTTTGGGGTCATTCATAAAACATGGGGAGTGGTGAGGCGCGCAAGTGAACGCGCGCCCCACCAACTCTCAGTGAAGGTCAGCCGGCGACGTGCCGGTTGAGCCCGGCGGCGAGCTCCGAGCCCGAGGGCTTGGGGCCCTTGTCGAGCAGCTCGTAGGTGTCGTAGACGAGCTTCGCCGACGCGGCGTCGAAGTCGACCTCCGGCGTGTCGTTCTTGAGTTCGATGACGGCGGACGCCGGGACGCCCACCTGGCCCAGGCGCTTGATGGGGACCAGGGTCACCCGGTCGCCCATGGCGTCGATGGTCACGGCCGCGACGTCACCGCCCACGTTGAAGTGGGTGGCGACACCGTCGCGGACGACGTCCGACACGGGGCCGAGGATGGAGAACGATTCCGGGCCGGCCGTGAGGCGAGCCAGGAAGGCGACCTTCGAGTTGGTCAGCCCGGCCACGATGGCCTCGAGCTGGCGGAGCTTCTTGGCGTCGGCGTCGAGCTTGGTCTGCGGCACGAACAGCGGCATGGTGGTTCCTTTCGGATTGATTGCACTGAGAGAGTTTGTTAACACTCGCAGTAACCTGCATGGTACAGGGTAATAAATGCTCTTATGGTGCATAAGTAGCACTCATTAGCCCGTACAATGGGGCTGAACTACGAGTAGACGATGTGGCTTATCGCCACATTAATTTTCATTATAGCATAATAATTGTGAAAAGCAATACCCTAGGCACTTTTTGCCTTACTACTTTAACTCACATCTGTCATCCTTGCGTTTTTTTGCTTTTGTGGTATAATGAAATGATGGAGTGCTCGCCGAGTACTCACAGGCCGAAAGGTAGCACAAATATGGTTTACCCCGAGCCCATGGATGCGGAACAGCAGTCGTACTACCAGCTCCTAAATCTTGTGGCACTCGTAGTTGTCCACGGAGTCGAAAGGCACCCCTTCAGGGCTGGCTGGTATCGTGGCCGCCTGCAGGCTGCCATCAAGGCCCACGAGCGCCGTTACGGCCCACTTGCCAGGTTCAACTGAAAGGAACTGACATGTCCAAATGG
>CALEKV010000185.1 GCA_937902525.1 uncultured Candidatus Saccharibacteria bacterium
CTACTAAGCCAACCTGTGTAAAGTTCGCGCGGGTAGCCGTAAACGTACAGAGTGCGGCCATACTTGGTGCCTAGCCTAAAGTAGCTGCTATGGATTTCGATACTGCTTGGTGCAATGGTGTCGCGCAGAGTGTTCATGCCTTTTAGGAAGGCTTGCTCGACCTCTGCTTGCTCGCGTTCGCGCTGTTCAGCGGCAATTTGCATGGGGTCTAATTTTTTAGCCATTTTGCACCCCCGTGTTTGGTTGACCCTTGCGCACATACATACTAGTCGTGTTAGTGAAATCGCCCAGTGGCTCACGCACGGCAGTATCTGGGTTGTAAAAGTTGTAATACAGTTCGCCGATTTCTTTGGTATTCAGTTGTACGGCTGCGACCCCCACTTGGTTTAAACCGTTAACAACGGCATCAACCCGGTTTCGTAGTTCGTCTTTGGCTTTTTCGTAGGCGACTTTATCTATTTTTGTCATTGTGACGTTACTCTGTGGCGCAAAGCTACTGAAGAACCCCTTTCCTTTATCCATGACGTTTTTCATGTCACCCGCTGGCATGTATGGTATGACTATGAAAAAACTTTTATCCATAATATTGGCTTCTTGGCTTAATATGTCAATAAAATTAATATAATCGTCCATTAGCACACCCAACAACATGTTGTCCTGGGAGCGGCGCAGGCCGCTTAAGCGGTCAATGTACGGGCCAATATCTACTCGTTGTGACCGGATTAAAATTTGCACTGGAAAGAACAAGGCGTTTAAAAAGTTTTGATAACTATATTCAACACCTTCGCGTTCACGGTTACTCATGAGGTCAAAGTTAATTGATTTACAAGCCACCACTGCCCTAAAGGTGCCGTCACCCATCACTACTATGTTTTCACGTATCTCACTAAACAATAAGCTGTTTTGTGTGCTGTTGGTTTTGGGCTGTGGTGCTTGTGGTTGCTGTGGTGTTTGGGCGGATTGTGGCGCTGCCTGTTGAGGCTGTGGTGCCTCTTGCTGCTGCATTGTTGGCGCCGACTGTGGCTGCATTGGTATTTGTGCTGGCGCGTAGGGTTGAGCAAATTGACCGGACGGATTGACCGGTAGTCCCCCTATAGCTGGCTGTTGGTTATCTGGCGGCATTACCCCACACTCCTTGTGCCGAATTACCTGTTTTTACCGCAAGGATATCACAACCTCTTCGTCGTCGTTTTTATCCTGTATCCTATGCGCCTCACGCGCAATGGTTTCGATTGATAAGTCGGAATTATTTACAAGCTTAATTATATCAGGCGACACGGTAGTTTCGCTAGTGCTTTCACTGCTTTGGGCTGGCTGATTTTGGATTTGTGCCTGTGTGGAATCATCGGCCATGGGTGTTGGCGGTGTGGTAGTAGTCTGGTTGGTGGCGCCAAGTGGTTGGACGACGCTTTGGTGTATGGTTGGGTACGGGTTAAAGTGTACGTCTGATGGCTGTTGTGTGGCTGGCTGTAGTGCTTGGGAGTACATGCTGGCATACATATCCACCGTCGTATGGGTTGGTTGTGGTGTGGTTGGATTAAAGGTGTTGGGGTTATGCATGCTGTCGACAAGTTGCTGGCGGTGGCGCGCAGACGACTCCGATAACATGGAGTCGAAATTTTGAGCGACCGTGCTGCCGGTGTCTAGTGGGTCTTGTGTGGCCACGGCGTCATTATAAACATCGCCTATCATACTGGTGTTTTGATTTGAGGTATTTGCTATTACATGCCTTACAGCCCAGCCTTCGGTGTCGACAATACTTGCCAGGTAGCTTAACCGGCTCTCTGCTTCGCTGCCACTAAAATCTTTAGTACGCTGTTCTTCCAATACGCGGGGCGCGGTAATTTCAATTAGGTTAGTTAAGCCGTCTGGCACCCAAAAACGCTTACGTGGTTTTAAATAAAACGATATTATGGCTGCAAAATACACCTCCATGGGCTGATCCTTTTTAAGTGGCAGTGCCAGCATGCCAAAAAACAAAACAATCGGTAATGGAATAATGGCAAGCGGCAACAGTAGCCGGCCTAAAAAGAACGCAATCGCAGCAGCCATCGCCGCGATAATTAAGTAAATAAATTGTCGCGGTGTTAATGGCCCTAATAAGTGGTCGTCGGCTTCTACGTCTTGAGCTACTTTATATACTGCCATTACTGAGTAATCCCAAAGTATTTCTTGGCTTCCTGAATATTCGATATGGGTACACCAGTTTTCGCCGCATGTAATAATGCTGCGTGTTCTATCATACCTTTAGCATGACCTTGCGCGCGCGATTCCATTTTATCGTACCCGGCCAGCGCTTTGCGAGTATTTTCCCTGTCTGATAGTAGGTAATCAAGATAAGAGTCAGCGCCAACCTTGTTTTTCGTTGGATCAATGGACTCACGGTGTACTGATTGAGGAGCAACCTGACCCCACGCCTTGGTTCGTTCGGCTGCCGTAATACTACTCACATCACCACCCCTGTTTAGTGTTTGTAACTCGGCGAGGGCATCCCCGCGGCCACTAGATCGGTACGCTGCCTCTGCGGCAGCTTTAGCGCTATCGACTTCCACACTCCCAGCGCCAGTTCGCCCTGCTTGTTCAATGGCGCTGGACACTTCACTGGCAGTACCCTTGCCTTTTTCGGATAGGTATTGTGCTGCAGCTAAATAAGATGTTGATTTTCTGTCGTGTCCAGCAGCCTTTAGTTTATTGAATTGTTCTATTTGGGCGGATGACATTGTATTACCAGACTTAAGCATGTGTTTCTTTGCTGTCTCCAAATCACCGCCACTAGTTGCCCATGCGCTCACCAGCTTATCGTCATTATTAAACATGTCAATCGCTTCTTTTACATCTTTGCGTTCTTGGCTTTGCCTAACAAGGTCGCGGTCGGCGCCAAACCCTCCTGTGATCTTATTATAGGCGGAGCTTTGATTTAGTTTTCTGTTTACTTTAGAGCGAAGGTTGGCAGGGTTCCAGTTACCGCCACGTCCAGAATAGGCACCAGATTTAATGCGCGCACTGCTGTCTGCGAGACGTTGTTGACGGTACTTGAGGAACTGGTTTTTATCCAGCATTGCTTTTTTTGCACCATTGCCTTTATTTGCAATACCATTAACCACGCCACCAAGTCCATTAATCGCATCTAAGGACTTTTTCAGTACCGTATAAACAAGCACCAAAACCAATATTGGCAAGATGTTGGCCATGAAATCTAATAGGAAGTTGTATCCCTCCGTTCCCTCTGTGCCCGCTACGCCTTCTAAGATTGTTCCTGCCATTTTGGCAAAACCATATAGCAAGCTGATAATCGGAAAAAGCAGTAACATTGATTTAAGTATTGACCACCATTTTTTAAAGATGCCTTCCGTGTTTGGCAACAACAAGCAAGCGAAGGCTAACGGTGAAAGGACTACGAGCAAAATTACCGCCGCCTGTCGGATTGTTAATACAGTTACCACAAGTATGCCAACAACAATAGCGCTTAAAATTAATCCTATGAATGTTGCAAGGAAAAAGTACACCATAAGCCCACCAATAGCAAGGGTCAGTAGCGACGCGGCGAGTTTACCAAAACCAGACGAGCTACTTAGGGCTGGGCCTATTCCATTAGTCACAGGCTGGTTCTTGTCTGACGTTATAACGTTTAAATCACCGCCCAAAAAATCTGCAATAGAATAGCCTAAAAAGTTAGAAAGGTCAACAGCTACCCCTGTAATGTAAAAAGAGGTATTAACTAATAATGCAACCACAAACAACTTTGGCAGTAGTTTTTTGATGCCGTAATTGCTTATACCAAAACTAGTGACCTGTGAAAAAATAATGAATAAAAACGCAATAACAAACAGTATGTTTGCGTAATCTCTGAACTTAGTCCAGTAATTGTAGGCGTCACTTCCGTTTTCAAATATAGTGGTGGATGGAACCTCCAGAAAACCGTTTAATATACCTATAATACCATCAGCGATATTTGCTAAAAAATTAGTTACCGGACAAAGTATCCAACCAATAAGAGATATTTTACAGGTGGATTCAGACTCTTGGCTGTTGGCGGCCGCCTCATCAGGCGTTAGTCCGGTGTTGTTTGTTGGGTCTTGAAGGTCTTCCATGCTTTGTGTGCCCTCATCTCTAGGAATGGCGCCGTCGCACACGTCGTTTTTTGAGGCATCTGTCGGCTGAGCTGTAAGAGTGCCGCCTGTGGATAGGCGAATGACTAACTCGCCGTCGCAGGCGCCTTCCATATTGCCATTGGCGTCATAGACTAGCCAGGCAACTTTGAATGAGCCTGTAGAGTATATATCAGTACTGCCGTTAAACGAACTGAATTCTACGTCTCCACGAACCCTGATATTACTTGGAAACTGGTCTGCTTTGATGATAATTTTGTCACCGTTACGTGTATAAGGTACGGTTAATGCACTAGCTGTGTTGCTTTGTAGTGTAGCACTAACAATCGCAATTAATGCGACGAACGCTGCTGCAAAGAGATGATATTTATATTTAAGCATGCCACATCTTTAATACACTTACGGTAAGCATTATACTTGGTATTTGTAAAAAATAAAATGGACATCGTATAGTTTGTGAAACTGAACGTACAAGGCGTGTTAGCAAGTTACATAAAAACAGGAGACAAGTTGTGGCTCCTGTTTTTTTATGCGTTGTTTTTTATGCGTAGTGTTGTTTACCAGTCATTTCAAAGCCATCTATATCCTTAATCACTAAGGTGTCGCCGTCTGGCCCCCAACCTATTTCTAGGGAAATTTTATTGTCTATAGTCCCCTGCGGGGCAGCTCCGGCACCTGTTTTAGTGGCGATCGCACTCGACGATATAGTGATGCCATCTACAGACACCTGACTCAGCTCCTCTAGTGTAAACGTGATTGAATTGTTAGTAGCGGCGCGTTCAGCGATTAATTTTTCGAGATAAGATTTAATCCCAGTAAACCATAGCCTCATAGGATTATCGCTTAGCATTAAGTCTTCAAAAGACATGCCTGTCCACGCTTCGATTGCTACTATAAAGTATTCATAAAACTCATCTGTGCTATTGCACTTAGACAATAAAGAGTTGAAATGCTCGTTAATGAGTGCTGTTTGTGCTGTGCTAGTGTTATATTCATCTTCATGAAAGGTGAAATATTCTAGGAGTTCTTCGCGGCTGATCTGCTCGCCAGTAGATGGGTTGGTGTATATGTAATTATCCACGCTCTCTATTTCACTAGGAGATTGCGTTTCGGGCGCGCTGCTCGGGTTGGCTGGTGCAGTGGCTGGGACTGGGGGTTTCTCTGCCATGGCAGACGTATTAGGTCCGCAACCGGCAACGCTGACCGCAGCAGCGCCAATTAAGACCGCTTTTCCTAAATTAGTTGCGGTTTCTAACCATGCTGGTGTAGTCCGATCATGTGA
>CALEKV010000186.1 GCA_937902525.1 uncultured Candidatus Saccharibacteria bacterium
ACCGGCATTAGCAACCTAGTGAGTAAAAGCTTAGGTAGTACCAATAAAGTGAACATTGCCTACGCTACATCAAAGGCATTGGGAGAACTGGTTCCAAAAGAACAATGGCTAAATGCCCCAAAAAAGAAGGCTACAAAAGCGTCTGCCGCAGCTAAGGAGTCCAAGTAATGAAATACAACGAACTCAAGGTTGACGGCAATAAAGACCGTAAGCGAGTCGGCCGCGGCATTAGTGCTGGTGGCGGTAAAACCGCTGGCCGCGGCACTAAGGGGCAGAACTCTCGTACCGGCAAAAAGCTCCGTAGCATGTTCCAGGGTGGTCAAAATGGCTTGGTGAGTGCCGTACCGAAAGGCCGTGGCTTTAAGTCACTCCATACTCCGGCTCAGGTAATTTACCTTGATAGACTAAACGGACTGAAGGGTGTGCTTGATAACTTTGCTTTGTACGAAGCTGGTTTGATTGCCACACCGTTCCATACAGTAAAGGTAATTAGCCGCGGTGAGCTTAAAGATAAAGTAAGCCTTAAGACCCAGGGCGCTTCAAAAGCAGTAGTAGAAGCTGTGAAAAAGGTTGGCGGTACCTTTGAAAAAGTTGCAACACCAGTCCCGGCTAGTGCTAAAAAAGCCGAAGCTGACGACAAGAAGAAATAAGCTCCATCTATTGAAGCATGCGAACCTCCGGTCATTGCCGGAGGTTTTGCTTATGCTTGTAGCATCGCCAAAGGCGTATATAATAATAATCGTCCACGCTCGAGCCATAGGAGTAATCATGAGTGGAACGCAAAAAAGGCAAGCTGCGCTCCTTTGCGGGCGTCCTTAACAGGCCAGGTACGGGCTATCCGGTACATGATCAAGCTTCAGCAAATGCTGTTCGATCAGGTGGTTGACGAGTGGCTAAGGCTATGCGCCTCCACCGTCAGCCGCCGTGGCAAGGTACGATTTCTGCATCTACAGACCACGCTGTCTGATCAAGACCTCGTGCTGAGTGCCGAAACAATTGAAGCGCTACGGTACGTCGCAAATTATAGCGAGTCGTCGTTAATCGCATACCTGCAAAATTACTGCGACGAACACTACCACGACCAGTTTGCGGGCATGAAAATCGTCGCCGTGAACAGTCCAGAACCGAACCCCGTGCACTACATTGGCTTTAAGGTGGTGTGATAGTACCCCCATCCCATTTGGTCGAGGCGCCTCCTACGGACACGCCGCCTCCCAAACGGGGCGGGGTGTTCGTATTTTATAGAGTCATTTGTGCTATACTAATTGATGAATCTAATTTAGCTGTAAATGGGGTAATTGACCGATATGAACTGGAAGACGGTATTAAAATCACTAAAAAATAAGGATATGCAGAAACGCCTGCTGATTGTGATAGGGCTGATTGCTGCATTTCGCTTTTTAGCGCACGTTCCTGTGCCCCTGGCCGAACCAACCAAACTCAAAGCGGTTATCGACGGTGTTATTGGCAGTAGCGATTTTGGTGGCTTTTTAAACCTGCTGTCAGGCGGCGCCTTAAGTCAAATAGCTATTGTAATGGTCGGTTTAAACCCATTCATTACGGCTAGTATCATTACGCAACTTCTCACTAAGGTCGTTCCCAGCCTGGAAGAAATCAACAAGGACGGCGAAACTGGCCGGCGTAAAATCAACCAGTGGACACGTATTGCGACAGTGCCACTGGCCATCGTCCAAAGCATCGCCTATATTTACATCCTGCGTCAAACATTCTTGGCGGGTAGTACTGCGGGCAGTCTAGCTAACGGTCCTTTGGAATGGATTATTGCCGTAACGGCCATGACGGCAGGTTCTATCTTGCTGATGTGGATTGGCGAACTAATTACCGAACAGGGTATTGGTAACGGCATATCCCTGCTTATTTTTGCCGGTATTATCAGCCAGTTCCCGACAACTTTTCAATCAATTATTAGCGGACTGACGGACACCTCGGCTGGTAGCTTGAGCGTGTTTGGGTGGTTTAGTATTCCAGTCAATCCGATCGTATTCTGGGTGGTAGTGGTCGTGGCACTCTTATCGCTCGCTATTTTGTACGTATTAGTTAAAATTAACGAAGCCCAACGCATTATCACCATCAACTACGCCAAGCGCGTGGGCGGCAATACTAGTTACGGTGGCATCAAGAGCATTCTGCCAGTTAAGCTGATTGCGGCGGGCGTCATTCCAGTTATCTTTGCGGTAGCATTTTTGAGCTTACCGGCATTTTTGGGTCAAGTACTAAAAGCAACCGGTAATCCAGCCTTTCAAACAGTTGCTACAAACCTGACGACATGGTTTTCGCAGCCGGCCCAAACTGCCTATGCAAGTAACAGCCCTAGCGTGCTAATCTATCCGGTTGCATACTTTTTACTAGTGCTGTTATTCACCTTTTTTTACACCGGAATCGTATTTAATAGTGATGAAATTGCTGAAAACTTGCAAAAACAAGGCGGCTTTATTGAGGGCATCCGACCGGGCCTGCAAACGCAAAAATATCTCAGCACTGTCGTTAATCGCCTGACACTATTTGGCTCCATAGCGCTAGGCTTAATTGCAGTCATGCCATTCGCCATTGAGTATGTTTTTGTCAAACTTGGCATAAATGCTAGCAACTTATCAATCGGCGGCACAGGGTTGCTAATTGTGGTCACCGTAGGCCTGGAAACGCTGCGACAGATTAATTCACGCGCCCTCATGGTGACTTACGATGATTACAACGTCAATGACAACGAACAGCCTAAAAATAAAAAATTGCTTGCGCGCTTGCCTAAGCCACGACGACAAAAAGCCTAGCGCTAATCTGACGAATAGAAGTACATTACAGGTTCGAGCACCTGAAGCTCGTTGTATATCAAGGCGCTACCTAAGGCACTTGAACTTTATAAATAATTCGTTAAAATAGTAATATACAAATCCAATTACAAAACAGATTACAAAACATGGATTAACTCTTTACTTTGTTGGCAGCATGGCATATAATATTGAGTTGTATTCTATGGCGAGTCAAAAGGAAGTTATTAAACTAAAAGGTAAGGTAGTGGAAGCACTGCCTAATACTCAGTTTAAGGTGCAACTTGAAAATGGCCTTAGTATCATCGCACACATCAGCGGTAAAATGCGTAAACATTATATCCGTTTGGTACCAGGCGACAATGTGGAAGTCGAGTTGACCCCTTACGATCTCACAAAGGGCAGAATCGTTTTCCGCGCTAAAGACGAACGTCCGGCGTTTACTCCGGGAAGAAAGTCTTAATATCAACGTAAGCCGGTTTTTCCGGAGGAAGGATTTTTTCGCTCATGAAAGTTCGTGCAAGCGTGAAAAAAATCAGTCCAGATGACCAGATTGTACGCCGCAAAGGCATACTGCGCGTCATTAACAAGAAAAAACCTAAGAACAAGCAAAGGCAGGGTTAAGCATGGCTCGAATCTCTGGGGTAGTTATACCCAGTGAAAAGCAAGTGCAAGTGGCTTTGACGTATATTTACGGCATCGGCCCTAAGCACTCAGCGAGCATCCTTGCGGCGGCTAAGATACAGCCGACCACTCGGGTGAAAGATCTCACCGAGGCTGAAGAGCAGCGCATTCGCGAGGTAATCGACAAAGATTACGTAACCGAAGGCGATTTGCAACGCCTGGTGCAAAACAATATTAAACGCCTTAAGGATATCAACGCGTATCGCGGCCTAAGGCATAAGGCAGGACTTCCAACGCGCGGTCAGCGCACCCGGACGAACGCACGAACTCGTAAGGGTAGGGCAGTAGCAGTTGGTGGAGCACAGCCAAAAGCAGCAAGTAAGACTTAGAAAGGACTATTATGGCAGAAGCAAAAACTTCAACCAAGAAAAAGCAGCGCCGATCAGTCCCGACTGGTCAGTTGCACATTCAGGCAACATTCAATAACACTATTATCACCTTTGCCGACAGCAAGGGTAACGTGTTGAGCGCAAGTAGCGCAGGGGCCTGCGGTTTCCGTGGT
>CALEKV010000187.1 GCA_937902525.1 uncultured Candidatus Saccharibacteria bacterium
TTCGTTAGAAACGTCCAAAGACATGATTCATTCTTACGCCTGAAGCTTTAGCTGAAGGTGGAAGTATGGAGCGTGTCGTACTTGTTCCTGTCAGCTAGAGCGATCCGAACCATGCGACGGCCCGCAGGGCTTGTTGCATGGTTCGGTCGATCGGTGCGTTATCTCTGAGGCAGTGTCGGGCAGTTTTATGTCTTACCCAGGACAGATTGCCTAGTTGTGGCAATCTACCTGTATGACCCAGTAGCGATTAGACTCGTCAGCATAGTAGTTTATGCCTGTGTTATTCGGTATTGCAGTACCGAATGAATCGTAAAGCAAGGCTGCATTCGCGTGGTAGCCACTTGCTTTGCTGAAGTAATACCGCGACAGATGCATTGCGGGCTTTTCACCAAAGCCTTCGTCAAAGATCTGCTCGTCGCTGTAGTTCTGCACCATATGCCGGATGACCTGCATACTGTGTTTAAACTCATCAAACTGTGCATCCATAGCATCTTTAACCCACGCCTTGCCGGTCTCGCTCTCTAGCGGAACCGGTTTCCAACAATCAGCCCAGGTGCAGTTGTCATCTTCCGTGCGATACCAATCAAACTCATGTTGCTCGACTAAATTATCCATCACGCATCTGGCTTGATCCATTACCGTATCAATGTCATCACCTTCAACAATTAAACGTACTAAATAACGCATATCTATCTCCTAAAGTTAAGTTAATCGGGCAGTTTAACGTCGTGCCCAGGACGGTTATCTAAAGCCCCGGATAACTCACTGGTCGTCCGATAGTCATCTCGTTATACTCATCGATATACTCCAGCTCCTCCATGCGCTCTTGGTAGTACTCGCTTAACTTTTCGGCGAGTCTGACGAGCTTTTCATCCATCCGCCAGTCCTCAACGGTACAGCTGTTGCCAATACTCCCTAACATCCCTCCGCCTAAGTAATTCTGGTAGGCGCTCAGGAACTCATCTTCGTAGCCAAAAGCTGTTAAATCCAGCTCTACGCCGCCTC
>CALEKV010000188.1 GCA_937902525.1 uncultured Candidatus Saccharibacteria bacterium
GAGTCCGTCGGCCCGCCGGCTGCGCGCCGCCAGCAACACCCCGTGGCAGACCGCAGAATACTAAACAAATTGAAACCGCCGTGTTTATAAAAATCCTTATCTTCACTGGCAATCAAAGCGTTTTTCATATCTTTTGATACATCATTCAGTTTAACAAGGTCCCGATGTTCAGCCTTGCCGGTGCTATAAAACACTTTGCCGTTCACGTCTGTTAGGACTATACCGGTATTGTTACGGTTCATCAGCCGTTCCGGGTCCTTAATGTCGTTAGCGTACATGAAATAGGTCACAACGGCGATGACAATGAGTACAAATACACCAATCGCTAGCAACAAGCCAATGCGACGCGGCCAACTTAACCTCAAAAACCACGCAATCGGCGCAGGGTGACTACGAGACTTTTTTGACCTACGGGCAGCGCCACTAGGGCGCGTCTGTTTAGTTCCGGCCAAATTGGCATATTGACCCATACGTGCGGGCTGCTTTGTTTTTCGCATATATTATATTATAGCGCGATTATGCTCATTCACCGCGATGTAAGGCAGCGCACATGATTGCTGCCGCCAAGGCATCGGCTACATCATCTGGTTTTGGTACAGTTTTCAGACCAAGCTGCAATCGAACCATTTCTTGGACCTGTTTTTTATCAGCTTTACCGTAACCAGTGATGCTTTGTTTGATTTGCAGTGGCGTGTATTCCTCAATTGGCAATTTATACTTTTGACACACCAGTAGCGCCACACCTCGGGCTTCGGCTACACTCATGGCCGTGGTAACGTTGCGCGCAAAAAATAGCTTTTCAATTGCCACCCTGTCTGGCTTTAGATGGCCGATAATTTCATTTAGGCTGTCAAAAATATCTTCGAGTCGTTCATTAGTTGGTGTATGAGCAGGAGTTGTCACAATACCAGCGTCAACCAAAGATAGCTTACCCCTAACACTGTCAATCACCCCAAAACCCAACCGGCCAGTGCCTGGGTCAATACCTAAAAATCTCATATCTATTATTTTACCTGGTACGTCGTAATATTCCTAAAACGCGCCGGCCAGTGCCAACAATTTCTGCCCGCCATTCCCATACACCATACCCAGCCGCTAGGACTAGGACAGCGCCGAACGCCCACCACCCTGCCTTATCGCTCGCGGCTGCAGCAACTGGCGTCACCGGGAACCCGGCAGATGGCACACTAGCGGATGTTACTTTACGGCACCGATTAGTGGCTGGATTACGCTCATAGCCTTCATCGCATGGCATTAATTCAGCCACGGCGCTAGCGATTGAACGGCAGCGATTGGTCGCCGGATTACGCTCCTGACCCTCCAGGCACGGTGTTAACGCCGCAGTTGTGGCAACTGCTATTTTACGACACCGATTAGTCGTTGGATTACGCTCATAACCCTCATCACAGACACTCAGAGCATTCATAGTTTCTTCAATTGTGCGACACCGCCCCGTCTCTGGGTTGCGATACTTACCCTCTGGGCATTCCGCAACGGCCACCACTGGCTTACTGATAGTATTTTTTCCCATAGGCTCCGGCGTAATCGTCCATGACCATGCGCCATCAGATGTCAATGAGTATGCATAGCCTTGCTCGCCAGTACCAGCTGGTTCGTACTTCGCCATCGTACCCTCGTATCGTGCTAGCCCCCAAGCATCCTCAATCCATGCATAGCCGCCGCTGTTAGTTAGCGATATCCTAGCGCCACTATCAGTTTTTGTCACAGCTAAATAATCACCAGCCTTAAGCTTGCCGGCCAAAGTAAATGTGTTAGATGCCATCCGACTTGCCGAACCGCTATCCGTCCGCAGTACCAAGCCGTCAAGGTCAACGTCCACTGCGCCAGCATTGGCAAGCTTAATATAATCGCCACACAAAACGCTATCATCAAAGGGCGAACACTCGCTGCTATATGGGTAAAACTCCACAATCTCTAGGCCGTTCAGATCATGATACGCCTTATATAATCCATCGTCATAAAAGGTGCGTGCTGGCGTAGCTAAAAACGGCTGCGTTGCCGTGCTATAACCGGTGCTAGTATATGTCCTAAAGAATGTTTGGTCGGTCTGGTCTTTTATTAGCGCTATGGCCGGTTTATATTTTTTTATAGCACTGCTGCTACCCGGACGCAGCTCTAACGACGTAATCGAGCTCGACTGTTTACCGAATATAAATTTGTACGTCGTGCTCGATGCCTCCGAATAAACCAAGTGCTCACCTGGCAACAGCATTCCCTCGCATGCAGTGCTTGTTACCACCTGCTGACTTGCCCCATCTTTAAGATTGATATACAGCTGCCATTCGGCCATATCTAGCGGCATGTCACCACTATTGTAGACTTCGACTGCCACAAGTCTCTGCGCCGAATCGGCCATCTGATATGCAGTAATTAGAACTGGTGGAGTCGCTAGAAATTCCGTGATGGGCGTTTCTCCTATCTGCAATGCATATGCCGGCTCACAGCTACTAATAACAACACACAGCAAAAAAAACAGTAATTTACGCACATTACCCCTCCGTTTAATAAATTAATATCAGCGTAACGCAACAAAATAACACGCGCAAACATGAGCGTGTTATTTACGTAAATTTTACAACTAGTCTTCGGCTTCTACTTGAATGTCGGCGGTTGAAAACACATTCATCACTTCATCGATGCCATCCACAGCATCAAATATTTTGATTAGTTTGCGTACTATTTCAGGGTCAGTTACCTCTGTTTTCGCATTTGGCACATATTGCAGTTCCGCATCAGCTACAGTCAAGCCAGCACCGGCAATCGCACTACGCACTTTAGCCAAGTCTTTCTGATTGGTATAGACGATCGTTTCGCCGTCTTCCTCGATGGCGTCTTCGGCGCCAGCGTCTAATACCGCCAGCAGAGCGTCCTCACCCGTCTCTTTCACTATAATCACGCCTTTACGCGTAAACTGAAATAACACGCTACCGCCGTCAGCCATGGTAGCACCATTTTTTGTTAAGGCAGTACGCACTTCTGGGTAGGTGCGATTTTTATTATCTGTTGTTACCTCTACAACAATTCCAATACCCCCTGGACCATATGCCTCATAGGTCGCTTCCTCCATGGTGGCGGCATTCTTATCAGTTGCCCTATCGATAGCACGCTGGATGTTATCCTTTGGCATATTAGCGGCGCGCGCCTTGTCAATCGCTAATGCCAAATTTGGATTCATTGCCGGGTCGCTACCGCCTTTAGCGGCAACCGCTATCATGTTACCAATTTTTGTGAATATAGCGCCGCGTTTAGCGTCAACGACGGCTTTTTGACGGTGAGTAGTCGCCCATTTACTGTGGCCTGACATGTAATACCTCCAGTCTTTACGGTTGATCGTGTATTACCATATATTATATCAGATTAACAGGGGTTACTCAACAACATTTACACGCCGTAGCTGATAGCTTGTACGATACTTAAGCCAAATGCAAACGGCAATAATCATCACATAGCCGAGCGCCACACCCCAGCCAGGTAGCTGCCATTTAACTTGTGCCCATGGAAAACCGGCCGTCCAATTAACCGTCCATACCATGTAATCCAAAATAATTCTAGCCGGGAACGCTAACACCCAAGCAAGCGCAGGAGCGAACATTTGACTCAAGCCAGCGATCAATGTCAGTAGCATGGCAAGGGGTACAAACGGTAATATCATAATATTACTGAATAACGCTACAATAGAAAACTGACCAAACACACCGAGCATGATTGGCAACGTTAAAATCTGAGCGGAAGCCGTTTCTAGTAGCGTACGCGACACAAACCCTGCCTTTTCTTCACCATAAAAATATGCGCGCAGTAATGGAGCGAGTAATACTACCCCCGCAAATGCCGCGAAGCTAAGTGCCCATCCAATGTCACCCCATACATAAGGCGGATAAATCATAGCTGTTGTGCTGGCCGCCACCGCTAGCAATGTAACCGGGTGGAATTGCCGACCATAATACCATGCCCATAAACTTAATCCCGCCACCAATCCGGCACGCGTCATACTGGCGCTCCAGCCAGTGATAGCCATAAACCCAACTATCATCAACACACTCCACAATGCTGCTTGATATTTGCTAACCTTTTCAAACAACCTGCGCGCCAGACGCACCAAGATCGTCAAGTTGTATCCGCTCGCTACTACTATGTGCGTTAGTCCAGCTATTTTTAGGGCTTCAGTAAAGTCACTTGGCAGCTCACTTTTTTGCCCGACCAAAAAGCCAATACCCAGGCTCGCCATTGGGTCGACAACTACTCTTCTAACCGCCCTACCCAACGCATCGCGCGCATTCAAAAAAATATCATTAGGGCGCTCTACATTTTGCGCTTTTGCGTCATACATGCTGGCCGCATAGTTGCCATTGCCCGGCAACAATCTACCGCTCACCGTAATTTTATCATTGCGGCGTAACTTAGGATTATCGCCAATGGTCACATAAATAACACCATGCCGTGTTGCATCTTGAGAGCTAACACCCGTTAACGCAACCGCTTGCTTTATACCGTTGACGACTTGCGGGTCGGCGCTAACTTTACCCGTTAAGGTGACGACTTTGCCAGTCACTCCTCCATACGAACCAAGTGCCCGCATTTCTAGGCCGCCGCGCCACAAGCCAATCATCACCGCGCCAATTACTACTAACCCAAACATCCACGCGTGCCGACGCCAAATACCAAACAAAACAGCAATACACCCAGCAACGAGAAATACGGAACTTACAAAGCCCATATAGCGCGCTAGCGCCACCCCTAACAATAGCCCAATACACCCAACCGTCACAAACCATGTGGCGTGCGCCCTCTGTTTAAAGAAATACATGCGTGTATAATATCACGCGCTGCTACTATATGCGCGCCATCAGCCGTCAGTACGAAAAATACACGTTACGGGAAAGTGATCGGTTTTTACATTTGCGTCTATGCTACAACTTTGTAGTGATAAGTTTCTGAATATTACATGATCAAATCGCTTACCAGCCGGTGTCGTAGGCACTTTAAGCGGCACCTCATCCACCCGGCCTCTAAACAAAGTCGGAATAGCATCTTTTATTCTTTCGCTATCGATATTAAAGTCACCCTGTATGAGCGTTCTTTCGGATTGTGGAGCAATGTTTACTACAATATCGTCCAAAAGCCTCTGTCCCAATACAGAATCTAACTCGATACCGAGCGCTAGAAATGGCAATAGATGTAGCGTCACTACCACTAAGTCGTAGCCGTCGATATGAACAGTGCACGATGAAAATCCTTTATCATGCGTTTTAATCAACCTGCCCTGCAATACAGCTTCAATATTGGGATTTAAAAACACACCGGATATATGATTTATGATAGGAAATCGTGAAATAATACCGTTTCCAAGTAATCTATCCTTGTCAATGAACGAATCTGATGTTACGTCAAAAAAATAATTGCCATAACCCATGTGACGAGCAATTTCTGCCACCTGGTTAGCGTGGTCGTCACCCTGCACCTCTTGCAAAGTGATTATGTCGGGCGATTCACGCTTTAGCCACTGAGCAATTTGCTCGATTGCGTCAACGGAATACGAGGCCATAAGCGTAGGGTCTTCGTTAGCTTTTAAGTGCTTTCCCCCTCCAATATTCCATGTGACTGTTTTTAATTCCATGCGCTTACTATACTACATACGGGATTGACGCGCTAATGAGTGGAACGGGTGTCATGGCAACGAGCCTATTAATAATCACTCCAAGTAAAACGACCTACCCTAGGGTAGGTCGTTTTACTTGGAGGGTCCGATGGGGCTTGAACCCATGACACCCTGCTTAAAAGGCAGGTGCTCTAACCAGCTGAGCTACGGACCCATATAATGGGATTATATAAGAAAAGTGCAAATCGGTCATCTCAACTAAGTTGAAAAAGGCAGG
>CALEKV010000189.1 GCA_937902525.1 uncultured Candidatus Saccharibacteria bacterium
AATGCTTCTGCAAGCGCCAGTCGGTCCACGCCGTTTTTCCGCGCCAACATCTTTAGCCGATCATACGTTTTCTGGTTAAGCGATGCACCATACTCATACAACCTTTCACGGGCGCCCGGAGTTAATTGCTGCGTGTCAACACCCATCAAATCTGCCGTCATGGCTTCGATTGCCTCGGACATAGTCCGCCAATGAGCATCACCCTTCATTCGTATGTGATTGCCGGACTCGTATTGCGTACGCAGTGACTCTATAAGGTCATCTGTATTCACGCGTGCTGCATCCTGATGTTTTACGACTTCTTCTAGGAACAGCCAGTTACGGTCCTTAATCTCTGCTATCCGCTGTATAGACCCCAGCCTAAGTGGGTCGTCACGGTATTCCGCTATAGCCTGTTCCGAAGGCTTAAAGTAAACACCTTCCGGCTTTATGGGGGCGAGCTTTATAAGCTCAGACTCTGACGCATTATACATCTCATTATCAAAATCCCAGGTGTCTGTAAAAAAGTTGTCATACGCCGTCTTAAACTCTGCCGCATTTTCTGGATTGGACCGCCGTGCGTCTACCTCAAACATACGCTCCATATCCCACTGCTCCCAATATTCTTCATACAACAGCTTCTGTTCAAACGCATCAAGCGCCATGCTCTCGAATACACTAGGGTGTTCTGCTTTTAGCTTTTGTATCAACGCAAAGCTGGCATCAAAAACTCGCGGTTCGCCCGCATCAGAAAGATGAAACAGGCGACCATACTGACTGGATACATAGGATAAAATGTCGGTTTTTTGACCGTTTTTGAGCTTATCCTCAACCATTGCGATATCCAGTAAATGCTTATTAAGGTCAGGAAAAGTAGTTGAGTAGCCCCACCGTTCCTCCGTATCTTGATCTATAAGCCGTTCTATCCGCTGTTCCTCTGTCAACTCATCCGTAATGTCAACTTCTTTTATTTTAACTTTACCACCGTCTATTGCGTCGAGCATTCTTTGCCAACTAGCAATTTCATCATCCCATGTATAGCCGCCACCCCAATAGTGTGATGAACCTTCATCTTTTTGGCGCTTTGCGTCGGCTATGGCCTCAACTACGCTCTCACGATATTGCTGAAGGTTAATTGGCGTTCTATATCTTGTTGACGGCTCGCTAACGTCACCATCAAGTACATGATATTCATACACACGCCTATCAGTTTGCGTTTTAGTACCTTCGGGTTGCGCATTTAAGACTTCGGAATACATTGTTAATTCTTTTTTTATTTTTTACGTTTCCTATATATAACTATTAGCACAAACTGTATAAAAAGTCAAGAGCGGCTAAAAAATGCTTTATAGAATCCTATTTTTGTAATATTATTTACATTTTTGTGGCATAATATAGCCAGAAAGAGGTTTGACCACCAATTGTACATTGAAAGGAGCTGTGTTGTTAGCATACGACATGGAGGACCTGCCGGATACGTTTGAAAAAATCCCTCGTCCTCGCAAGCAACAGCAACACCTCACGCACTACCCGCTCGACGAACTTTTTAGCGGGGCACGGATGGCGGACAAGCTGACCTTAGCGGAAGGCCGAATAGTTGAAGTGTTTACGACTGCCACTGAAATTCGGCGTGGTCGCTCGTACCCAACCAGGGGGTACATTGGCGCTATCGGTAAAACGCAAAAGGAACTTGTGGCCCACGTAATCACGAATAGTCGCAGGTTTGTCACTGTCAGTGAGCTGTCAAAATCCGTACCATATCAACAACTCAAAATCGTCGCACGACGTGCAGAGAAGGATCTTGTATCGGCTAAGGTTGCCCAGCTGGTTCAGAAAAACGATGTCTGGTTCAATGAATATGCGACCGGCATCTGGGAGATTCGCCCAAGCTTGATCGACAAGTACGAGCTAGATCGTGAGCTTGTGCGGCTCATCCGTAAAACCGATCAACAAATCCGTCGCGAGCACCTACATGGTGACTATCCACTACGAGTAGTGCACTAGTTCGCGCGGCTGAAGCAGGATGGAACATAGCCCGAGACAAAGGCTGACCTACCGAAACAGCCGCGCGCAGTTCACGTATATTTAATAGAGCACCGCCAGGGTGCTCTATTCATGTTGCCTATTCTTTTTTCTTATCAAGCCTGTCGAGCTTAAGCCCCTTAACGATAAAGTACACCACAAAGGCTACTGCCACCAGTGTAATGGCGCTGCTGACAAAAGCACCCCACCTAAAATCTGCCGTACGGCCCCATAAGTTAAGGTGCCATACTGCCGCTTCAAGACCAGCCTGCGAGCCGACAATAAACTGCACGATTGGCGCAATAAAGCCTTCCACCAGTTTTCTGACAGTATCGCCTGCGGCAGTACCAATCGCCAAACCAACCGCCAGGCCTACAATTCCTTGCTCACGGATAAAATCAACAAATCCGCTGCCATGGCTCTTTGTTTTGCTGGCCGCTGCTTCGGCGCGGGCTTTAATAGCACCTGACACCTTAGCTACTTTTTTTTCTGCCATATCTGTACAACTCTCCTTTTACCACTGTTGCTGGTGATGATTATAGCGAAAGCCAAAAAAGAAATAAAGCGAGGAAAGATTACCAGTGTGGGGGCGGGCAGCATGTTGTGCCACGCCACCCCCACACCAGGAGAGCAACTACGCGTTTGTAGCGGCGCAGTACTCCCTGCCCCGTGGCGTGATAGTATACGTCACAGGGTCTGGATCATAGAAGCCCCTACGCCCCTCCTCGCGGGAGCGGGCAATTAGGTGATTACGCAACGCCAAGTTGATAGCTGACGCCATCACTCGGCTGGTCACGTCGATGTTCAGCACGGACGCCACATGGGAATCGCGTTCGACCGTCAGCGGACCTTTAGCCAACCTATCAGTCAGCGCTCTCAGGGCGAACGCCCTCTGGGCGTCCTTGACCGTGACTACTACGGGCATTTTCCTTCTCCTCGCTTTGTCATTCGTGGCAGGCGGCCATCGCCTGAATCACTCAAGCCCTGAAACAGCAAACCCGCCGAGGTTGTACTCGGCGGGTTGTTGATTCCAGAATTCGTACCAGGAACTACACCGCCGAGCGCGCAACACAAAAGACAATCATTAGCTCTGCACTGGATTGTCTGGTTGCTATACTCATCTGTGGCATATTCCTTGGCTAGTAGCGTACAACACTATAACATCCACCGCAACCCCACCTTACAATAAAAATCGTAACCTCTTTCCTCAGGGCCTGGCCCTTACATCTGGAGATTTTTACCAGTTTACAAGCGTAACAGGGGTATAGCGGCGCTACAAGGGCCGGCACAAAGTACCAAACTGTACTACAGGTGTTCCGGTGCGGCAATACCAAGCAGTGCCAGGTTGCCGGCCAAAGTGTCACGGTATAACATGGCGATTCCTAAGCGTATCGCCTGGCGTTCATCACCCACAATCCAGCATTTTTCATAAAAACGATTAAATTCTTGCGCTAATTCGTACAAATAATTACAAATATAATGCGGCATTAATTCACGGGCGGCGCGTTCAACAATACTGGCGTTTTCGCCTAATTTGCGCATTAAAGCACGTTCGGCAGTGTCATATTGAACGTTCTCTGTTGTGATTCCCGCAGCACCTGCTTTTTGCAGAATACTACATACCCTGGCATGCGCATACTGCAAGTACGGGCCGCTATTTCCTTGTAGGCTAACGGATTCTTCAAGGTCAAATGCAATATCACCACCAGCGCGGTATTTCAAAAACTGATACTTCACCGCCCCAAGCGCCACGTCGTTCACCACAGTACTGTCTTTTGTCATGTTGGCAACTTTTTCCCGCACAATATCAATCACATCCGCCGCACGAGCCACATTGCCAAGCCGGCTGCTCATTTTTTTGCCGTCACCAAAACGCACAGTGCCATTTGTGATATGTTGCATGCGCTCGCCGATTCCCGGTTGCAACGCGTTTGCCGCCGCAAATACTACCCGCATGTATTCTTTTTGATCATTCCCGGTTATGAGCGTACGTAAATCAAAATTATAATCGGCTTTTTCAGTGAAGATAACACCGATATCTTTAGTTTCATAGGTTGGCAGCCCTTTGCTAGTAATAAATACCCGGGTATGCAGGTGCTGTTCAGGGTCACCTTCAAACACCACCGCCCCCTCGCTTTCGGTAAACAACCCCTTTTGCAAGCCGCCACGCACTAGTCCTAAACCCTTTTCAGCCGTTGCGCTTTCAGGATAATAATGCATGCGGTCAACTTTAATTAGGTCGTAAAATGCATCAAAATAATCATAGCTCCACTGGCGGGTTGTCCAATATATTTGTGCAAAGGCGCTGCCGTGGTCGTTCGCGGCATGCAGGGCATAGATTTGTTGGTTATAGGCGTCAATCTGCTGCTTGGCGATGTCAGATTCTTCGTAAGCGCCGGCCCCGGCCACATAACATGTGCTGATCCACCGCGCCCTTTCAAATGGGTCGGCCGCAACCTTCCCTAAGCCAGCCGGGTTTTCGCCACCGAGCGCCTGCACCATGCCGTACATGCACTTTGCGGCATGCAAGCCAACATCGCCGCCAAAACTTGTCCGAAACATCTGCGCACCAGACTGCTCAACAAGGCGCGCTATTACATCACCCAAAATAGTTTGATACAAATGGCCAGTGTGGAGTTCTTTAAAAGCGTTTGGGCAGCTATATTCAAGCACATAGCGCACGTTGTCATAAATCTTACCTGGTCTTCTGGCAGCGTTTTCGCGCAATTTTGCGTCGCTTACGGTGATATTAATAAACCCAGGGCCGGCAATGTCGACTTTTGAATATTCCCCTGTTTGGTGCAACGCTTCTGTGATTTCTGTAGCAATTTCGCGCGGGTTTTTGCCAAGCTGCTTGGCTAGCTGCATAGCCACATTGGTGCTAAAATCGCCAAATTCAGGCTCAGGCCGGGTGATTTGCGGCTCAGTATCTATGTTGTATAGCTCAAAAATAATCCGTTTAACTGCGCTTTCCATTGCACCTATTATACCAGAGGTCGAGCAATCCCGACCACCAAACCAGCAGAGCATAAAAACCCAGGGTGTTTCCCTGGATTTTATCAACCCCACAGTAGCAAGTGCGCGGGGACTAACACGGAGTTTAATCTATTCTACGTTTATAGCATCCAACACAGCCAGTTCTGCCACAGTCGATACTGGACTAATGCCCTTGACGCTGTGAAGCACAAACCGAAACGCATCCATCGTGTCCGTGTCTAAGCCTTGTTCCGGGATTTCTTTTTTTTCTTCTGCCATGATTTTTTGTTTTTTATAAAACCTTCACTGTTAATGCTATCATACTTATGGCAAAAAGTCAAGTCGCCTATTTTGCAGCATGAATTAACCCGCGGAACAACGGGTGGGCGCGCATAGGGCGGCTTTTGAATTCGGGGTGCGCCTGGGTAGCGACAAAATAATCGCAAGCTGGCGCTTCGATAAATTCCACCAATTTACCGTCGGGTGATGTGCCACTTACAACAATACCGCCTTTTTCAATGTCTTTCAAAAAGGCTTGGTTGACTTCATAGCGGTGGCGATGGCGCTCCACTACTTCAGTCGCGCCATATACCCCTGCTACCTTACTGCCACTTTGAAGCTTGGCCGGGTAATCACCAAGGCGCAAGGTGCCGCCAGTGCTCTGCTTACCTTCTTGTCCGGGTATAATGTACACCACGTTTTGGTTGGTATCAGCGTCAAATTCCGTACTATTGGCATGTTTTAAACCACTTTTACGCGCGGCGGCAATCACCGCCACTTGCAGGCCTAAGCAAATACCTAAATATGGCTTGTTGTGCATTAAGGCGTAAGTAGCGGCGGCAATTTTACCTTCCACGCCACGACCGCCAAATCCACCCGGCACTAAAATACAATCTACTTCATCTAGCTGATCATCTGTTACATTTTCGGCATCAATCCACCTTATGTCGGCATCTACTTGCTCTGCCCAGCCAGCACTTTTTAAAGCCTCTGCCACACTTATATACGTGTCGGTGTTGTCAAGATACTTAGCCACTAAGCCAATCTTGACACGCTGCTCAAAGCCCTTAGTGTCGTCACTCACCAACTTGCGCCAGCTAGCTAGCGCAGGCTTCTTTGATACACCGGTAAACTCACTTAATTTATTGTCAAGGTAGCACGCCACAGTTAGCGGTACTTCGTAAACAGTGTGGCAATTTGGCATCATCATAACGCCGTCGCGCGGTACGCCACCAAATTTACTGATTTTATCGGCAATTGCTTCAGGCGCGGGCAATGTGCTGTCGGTGCGTACGGCAACAACGTCCGGCACGATTCCGTAGCCGCGTAGGTCATTCAATGCGTTTTGTGCTGGCTTGCTTTTGAACTCGTGGCTGACGCCCAAGTACGGCACATACACCACATGCACATACATGCAACGGTCGCGGCCGACTTGCGCGCCAAATTCGCGGATAGCTTCCACAAACGCCAAGCCTTCATAATCCCCCACGGTACCACCAATTTCCACTAAGTGCACGTCGCTACCCTCGGCAGCTGCTGCAATTGATTCCATGATTGCGCCCGTTAAATGTGGCACCAGTTGAATAGTTTGGCCACCAAACTTACCGGCGCGCTCGTTATCTATTAATTCCTTCATGAGTCGCCCCTGCAGGGTGGCATTTTTTTGCGTTAGCTCCAAATCCAAAAAACGCTCGTAATGACCTAGGTCCAAGTCTGTTTCAGCGCCGTCTTTAGTAACAAAGCACTCGCCGTGCTCTTTAGGGTTAAGCAGTCCGGCGTCGACATTTAAGTATGGGTCGCATTTTTGCACCGATACATTTAGCCCCTTAGCCTGAAGCACCGCCCCAATACTGGCGGCGGTGATCCCTTTACCGACGCCGCTTAAAACACCGCCGGTAACAAATATAAATTTTGTGTTCGTTCCCATGTTTGATATCTCCCCCATGGGCTTTTAGTATAACACTTTTTAACCCAGGTACGCTATAGGTAGCGTGTTGTATTAAAAGCTATAACTATTTGTGGTGTTAGGCAGCGGCTTCAGCTGCCGCCTTACGTTCAGCGGCAATATCGCGCTCAATTCGCTCGAGCACTGAAACCCCGCCAAAAGCCTGTCGACCCATGGCGCCTGCCAGGTAATCCTGCAGTACCTCAGCCTCAACATCCAGTCGTAGCCGTTCAGCTGTTGTCGCGTAAGAATCAGACCCACGCGTTACGTTGACCGCCTTGCCTTCAGCCGCGACATCCATTCCTAAGTGGGGGTAAAATCGGTTAAGAGGAACCCTGTTAAAGCGCCTCTGCGCAACTATATAATCTGCTTCTGAAAATGCCATATTTGTCTCCCCTATTTATGCGTTTGCGCCGTCTGCCGCGTTAATAGCCTGTGCAATTGCCCGTAGCTTTTCTTCAAGCGTCATGTCGTCGCTTATAATTGTTTGTCCCATACCCCTCCTTAACTTGCACTGCAATAAACAAATAACACCGCGCTCGTTTGCGGCTAATTTATGTACTGCCTTTTATTAATGTTTATTTACTCCACTACCTCCCAGTAGCGTCTGTATTAGACTATAGACGCTATGTATGGAGTTTTCAATACAAAATAGCATGTGCTTTTTACCACAAACGGCTGCTTGCCAATGTGCGGAAGTTTTCAATACAAAACTATATATTGATACTATATGGAAAGCTTATCTCGCATACTCCGCAGCGTGTTCCGCTGGCTTGATGCAAGTGAGTCAACGGTGTTGTTTGGTAGCGGGGTTCATTTTTAACGATTACCCGTATGCCACTGCCGTATTGGCTAGCTGCTCATAATATACCTTGCGTTCTGGTGGCAGTAAACTATATGCCGTACGATAGGGGCTTGCTGTGTCGTATCGGGCTGCCCATTCCTGCCACGCCCGGTGCATATGCACGGCATCGATACGGCCACCAAATTGGAGAGCCATCGCCGCGTATCCATTAAATAACTCGTCACTTGCCCCGGTTTGCTTGCCGTTTAGATTAACAACATTCTTGAGTTTTATAGCGAGCGCTTTCTGCACCTGGGCTGGCGGCGTAACCAGGGTCTCGCGCCGCAAAAGCCATAACCGCACAATAGCATAGGCTCCCAACAAAATCGATATCACTCCTATGCCAAAACCGGCCGCCATAGTAACGTCCCCAATAATTTTATAATGCGGCATTAGCCCCCAGTGACTGAACATATTAAACCAATCATGCCCCGCCTGCGAGTCAGCGCCAGGTATAGGCGTTACCAAGTCCAATACCCTGTCCCTGGCATCCAGCATGTATATAGCAGTGTTTTGCAAAGAGTAAGCCAACCATAAACCCATAAATGCCGCCGCAAAATATGCCTTCTTCCACGCCGCCACCCCAAGACAAATTAACACAAAACCAATTTGACCCAACGTACCGGATGCAATTACCGCAATACGCGGCAAATTAATGGCCATCGCAAGCAAGTGCGAGCCCTCATGTATACCAATCGTTGCCATCTGCATCAATAGCGCAATCAGAACATCGCCCAACCACCCGCCAACAAAACTAAACGTATATGAAAATAGGTAGACTAATAACCCATAGCCAACAACATAAAGCCAAATAGGAATTGATTCGTCCTGCCTACGCTTTTCCATTACGGTTGATTATATGCGTACTGGTTATTTGTTGTCTAGTTTACCTTCACCATTCCCCGCGTTCACTTCATAGCTGGTGTTAGTGCTTTCAAAAAAGTTCACTAATTCAAAGGTGTCGTTGGCGGTAGCCATCCACTTAGCTGGGTTGCTCACTTTATACTCGGGCTCAAACCCTAACTCTTCCAGACGGCGGTCAGTCAGGTATTTAACATATTGATTCACATAATCGGCATTCAGGCCTAAGATACCTTGTGGCAACAGCGCCTTATTGTATTCTTCTTCCATTTTTACGCCGTCTAAAATCATTTGTTTGATTTCGGCGGCGAATTCCGGGGTTTGCAAATCTTCGTTTTCATCCAAAACAGTCAAGATTAAGTTCATGCCAAATTGTAGGTGCAAGCTTTCATCGCGCACAATCCAGTCAATCAAACTGCCAAAGTTCCGGAGTAAGTTACGTTGTCTAAACGACAACGCCACCATGAACCCACTGTAGAACCAAATTCCTTCCAAAATAATATTGTAGGCAATCAGGTTACGAACAAAATCTTTCTTGCCTTCGGTGGTTGTGATATCAAGCTGCTCACTCGACATGCGCTTAATATACTTAAACTCAAACTCTTCCTTGATGGCCATAGTTGGCTCGTCCACGTGCGCCGCATACGCTTTTTCACGGTCAATCGGAAAAGTATCCAGCACGTATTCAAAGGCCATGCAATGATTGGCTTCTTCCCACATCTGCTTACTTAAGTACAGCTGGGTTTCGGCGGTGCTCATGTAAGGGTACACGCCAAAGGCCAGCGCCTTATTAACCAACAGCTCGTTGGGGTTAAAATAGCTCATCAAAAACGTCACGGCGTAGCGTTCTTCGTCAGTCATTTTTTCCCAGTCGGCCAAGTCTTGGGCCAGCTGGATTTCGTTCGGAAACCAGGTGTTTGCCACCGCCTGGTCATATAAATCCATCGCCCACTGGTAATGGATTGGTTTTAGTAATAATCCTTCTTGAATTGCGGTACCTAAAATTCCCATATGGCGCTCCTTAGTGTTTTACTTTATTAGTCAGCCCGTTAAAAGTCTGTGATTTTAGTTACTATTCACAGCCGTCGCATATAGTCAGGCTGGCCGGGTCGATTGGTGCGGCAACTTGGCCATTTTGCGCAGCCCGTTCGTTTGCCTCATTTTGGGCCTGTTCCATCGCGTCGCTAATGGCCTGCAGTTTTTCCTCGAGTGTCATTCCGTCGTTGATAATGCTTGATGCGTTCATTGTAATCCCTTTCCCTTTTTACTTTGCAAAACCGAATCCCTTACGAACCGCCCCTGTTTTTGCGGCGATTTGTTCGGCTTTATTTACAGTTGTAGTGCTTTGTTCAGCCTGATGGCGCGGCTTCATGTGCAGGTAATACGTGGTTTTTAGGCCGCGTTTCCAGGCTTCCATGTATACCTTTTCCATGTCGTCGATACTGCGGCTTTCCAGGTACATATTGCGGCTGATGGCTTGGTCGACCCATTTTTGAGCACGGGCCGCAACCTCAATAAACGCGTACGGGCTCAGCTGAAAACAAGTTTTATAAACATCTTTAAGGTGTTGCGGAATCCCTTCAATATTAGTCAGGTCGCCCTGCTCCACCAGCAATTGATCTTTCACGCGCTCCCACACCCCCAGCTGTTTTAGGTCGGCAACCAGGTTGGTGTTGACTTCTAAAAACTTACCGCTTAACGTGCTGCGGCTAAAAATCTGGCTAAATTGCGGGTCAATACCTGGCGTGGTGCCTGCCACGTGGCCAATGTTTGCCGTGGGGGCAATGGCCATAAGGGTGGCATTACGCATTCCTTTTTGGGTTTTTTTGCGGAGCTTTTCCCAGTCGAGGCGCTTTTTGCGGGTCACGTTCACGGCAACTTTGCGGTCAATTTCTAGTAAATCAACCGTGTCAATCGGCAATTCGCCTTTTTGCCAACCGCTGCCTTTATAATCAGGGTAACTGCCCCGGCTTACAGCCATTTCGGCACTCTCATCAATAGCATGGTAGCTAATAAATTCCGCCAACTGGTCCATCGTGTCATAGGCCTGTTCGCTTTCGTAACTGTAGCCCAGCTTTTCAATCACATCGGTAAAACCCATAATACCAAGGCCCAGCGCACGGGTAGTTTGGATACTATTCATGGCTTCGGGAATTGGCGTGTCGGTAATGTCGCATAGGTTGTCCAATTGGCGGATTGCGCTACGGGTCGCAAGCTCAAGCCGCCCCCAATCCCACGTTTTGTCCGCCACATTCAAAAACGCTGTCAGGTTAAGGCTCACCAGGTTACATACACTAATGTTCTTGGCGTCATTTGGTAGCGTGATTTCGGTACACAAGTTGCTGCTATGAATAGTTGCAGTATTATTATTGAGCGCACGGGTGTTAATAGTGTCTTTCCAGGTAATCCAGGGGTGGCTGCTGGCTTGCAGGCGGATTAATATCTGGCGCCATTGTTGGCGAGCTGGCGTTTTTTCGAACACGCGCATTTTGCCGGCGTCAGCCTGTTCCACGTATTCGTTGTATTTTTTACTGAATGCTTCGCCGTACAGCTCACTCAAATCTGGGGTAGAGGCCGGGTCAAACATGTACCAGTCTTGGTCATTTTGCACCCTTTTCATAAACTCGTCGCTGATATAGACGGCGATGTTGGCAAAACGGGTGCGATAATATGGATCACCGTTGTTTTCGCGCAGGTCCATAAATTGTGGAAAGTTAAGGTGCCAGTTTTCCATATAAATGGCGGCGGCGCCGGCTTTTTTACCCTTACGACTGACGGCGAACAAAGCCGTGTCAATCATTTTCATAAACGGCAACGGACCAGTGCTGACAGTGTTAGTAGTTTTAACCGGACTACCAGCGGCACGGAGCTTGTTCATGCTAATGCCAATGCCGCCCGTGCCTTTAGCAATCCACATGGTGTCTCGAATACTTTTGGCAATACTTTCCATATCGTCTTCCACGTCAATCACAAAACAATTGCTCAGCTGCGGGAACGAGCCACCGGCATTCACGCGGGTACTACCCCCCGGTAAGTATTCCAGCTTGCTCATGTGTTCGTAAAAATCAAGCGCAGCAGCAGTTGGATCTTTTTCATTAAAGCTTAACCCCATAGCGATACGCATGTGAGTAAATTGTGGGGTTTCCAGCGGATCACCGTTTAATTTACGGAGCGCGTAACGGTTGCGGTTAGTGATGACACCCAGGTACTTACTCAACTTGTCACGTTCTGGGTCCAGGGCCTTGCCGAGCTTTACTAGGTTAAATCGCTTAGCTTCAGCCATGCGCCTATCAAGCAAGCCATCCTTAACCGCTTGCTTAATATACTTCGGGAATTCGCTAGCGTGCAGCTTTTTCAACTCGGCAGTAGTTTTATATTCACCCAAGCTGTTCTTATAAATGTTCTTTAGGAGTAAGCGCGCCGCAATTGTGTCAAAATCAGGGTCATCCTTAACATTCTGAAGCGTTGTCTGAATAAGTGCTTCATCTAGCTGTTCCGTGGTGATACCGTCAAATAACGTCAGTTGTAATTCTGTTGCCACCTGTACGACTTTTTGAATCTGGTCTGGCAAACCTTCGCTCGCCTCCACTAACGCCAAATTGATTTGATTGGCATCGAAATCTTGCCGCGTGCCGTCGCGTTTGATTACTTGTATTCCCATAATCTATTCCCTTTTGCATTAATGATATGTGCACTATTTTTTGATTATCGGCAACAGTAAACCATCCCAGGGCCAAGCCATGGGCGACTATCTGGTATAGTTGCCATTTTGTTTATGTCATGCGATCACTATACATATAGTGTCTTGTCCCTATTTTATGACACTATATGTGCTAGCACAAGCATTATTGTGTGTATTATTTACAATTATGCTGCCGACCTTTTGTGTACACTAAAACAACCCGGCATAGGCCTGATTGAGTAAATTTGAAAGTTGAAATAAGTGCGCCTAAAAACTAAACGCGGACTATTGACACATAGTTAATGCTCCACGCCATTATACCAAGCATTACTCAGGTGTTGACGTGGAGCGTAGCGGTAAGGGTGGAGCTAACCGTTCGGGTGCTTCCCCGTATCCTTCACCCCTACCATAATACTAATGGCAGCTACAAAAAAGCCCAGCAAGCCTCCGATAAGGAGAACGACGACAAAAGTGACCAAATCCGCCACCCAATCTTTGTACGTCCCCTAAATGGCGCCAGCGACGACGGCAGCGACAAGAGCCAGCGCCATCATAGCGGCCGCAACATAGGGGCTGCTTTATTTTGGCGGAGAGGATGAGATTCGAACTCACGGTACGGTTGCCCGTACACACACTTTCCAGGCGTGCTCCTTCAACCACTCGGACACCTCTCCAAACCTAATATCTATTTTAGCAAACATAAGATAGGTTTAGAAATCCAGACCCCCTAGCTGACCAAGTACTCCCATAAATGCTACACATTGGTATACTGGGATTATGGAAAACAGTATCTTTACTAAAATTATCAAAGGTGAAATTCCTTGCTATAAGATTTATGAGGACGAAAAGACAATTGCCTTTCTTGACATTGAGCCGAACGTAATCGGGCATACTCTTGTGGTTCCAAAGGTGCAAGTTGATCAATTTAATGACCTTGACGACGATACGTACCTTGCACTCTGGAAAACAGTTAAGAAAGTCGCTAACAACCATCAGCAAAAATTGGGCACTGATCGTATTGGCATTTCAATCAAAGGCGTCGATGTGCCTCATGCTCATGTCCATGTCTTACCTTTTAACGTCGGTGAGCATATGGGGCCTCATGCCGGTAGTCCTCGCCCGACTAAAGAAGAATTTACTACCCTAGCTGACAAACTACGTTTTTAATGATTAACATTATCGCCGTTGGTAAAAAACATGAGTCGTGGGTTGCGGGTGGGATTGAACGGTATCAAGCCCGACTCAAAACACCCTTCAATATACAATGGCAACTACTGCCGCATAGTGCGCTAAGTGGCGACCAGGCGCGGCAACAAGAATCTGAGCGGATTTTATCACGCCTTAGTAGCGAGGATTACGTTGTGTTGCTTGATGAGCGCGGAAAGTTGATTAACTCCCCTGCTGTTGCCGAACTGTGCAACCAAGCGTTTGTGTCAGCGCGTAACCTAGTGCTAGTAGTTGGCGGCGCCTACGGGGTAGATTTCCGCATACATGAGCGAGCAAACATTGTGTGGTCGCTTAGCCCCTTGGTTTTCCCCCACCAACTCGTGCGCTTGATTGTGACCGAGCAGTTATATCGCGCGCAAGAAATCGCCGCCGGCCGGCCATACCATCACAAATAAGCCCTGCTACAATTGACACACTCTTGACAAATAATAAAGTTTATGCTAAGTTTAATAGTGTTAATCGATAAAAACAAACAGGTAACTAATGATCCAAACAATCACCAGCTGGTTTCTAACCGCAATAACAATCCTTACAGCCTTTGGCGTGTTTATGCACGATGGCCACTTGGATAAAGTGTTCATGACGCGGTATGACATGCCAATAGATGCAACGCACATTGGTAAAGGCGGCCACACCCACGCCGATTATAACGGCGTCCACTACTTGCTAACACACAGCTTTGCATACAAGTCACCCAGCGCGCCCCCAAAAAGCCGTAGCGATCGCAAGCGTCGCTTGCAACTGCCGCCAGAATTTGGTCGCCATGCGTTTGATGACGTGCTTATGCCAATGCTAGCCTAGCCTATCACTTCAAGTTCGTGCTGCAAACGTTCAATAGCGGCTTGTTTGTCAGCTAAGGCTTTACGCGATTCTTCAACTAATTCGGCCGGCGCTTTTGCAATGTAACCCTGGTTACTAAGACGTGCCTCAATTATCGAGACCTCCTTACGGGTATCGGCCAAGCGCTTTTCCAGGTTGCCTTGGTGCTCGTACAGCTGCTCGGCGCTGATATCCAGCCAAGCGTCGGGGCCGCTGGCGGCCAGGCGCAATCCCCTGGCCTGGTCCACGCGTTCGACGGCCTTGGCACGAGCTAACTGTTTAATTAAGTCGGTGTTATCGGCAACTAGGCTATCGTCCATGTACAAGATGGCGTATTTATCGTTACCGGGCAGCTCGGCGGTCACATAGCGGGCTTCGGTTACTAACACTTTTAGACGCTCAAACTCACCAGCCGCGATTTGGTTGTAATCTTGCGCAACCGGCCATTTCTCGCCGGCCAGGATACCACTTGTCCAGCTTAGCGTCTGCCAAATGGTTTCTGTGACAAACGGCGCAAAGGGGTGGGCCAAACGTAATACCGTATCTAAAACCCACGACAACATTCCAACATTTGTTTCAACTTTACTGGCCTCAATATACCAGTCCGCCACATCATCCCACACCACATGGTAAAGAGTGTCAGCGGCCTCAGCAAAACGATAGTCGGCCATCAGGCGATCAATGTCAGTAGTAGCAGTATTTAGCTGCCCAGTAATCCAGTGGTCTGCCATGCGGTGCGGTTCGGGCTTAGGCGCGGGTGCACTCTCCCCCACCTGGTCCTCAATGTAGCGGGCAATATTCCATAATTTATTGCAAAAATTGCGGCCGGCAATAACAGTGGCTTTACTAAATGCCTGCGCTTGAGCGGCGCTGCGGTTACTGATTAAGCCAAGGCGCAAGGCGTCGCTACCGAATTCAGCAATCGTTTCCATAGGGTTAATGACATTCCCCTTACTTTTGCTCATTTTTTGGCCCTTTTCATCCAGTACCAAACCATGCAAGTACACATGCTTAAATGGAATATCTCCGGCCACATACAGCCCCATCATAATCATCCGGGCTACCCATGCAAACAAAATGTCACTACCTGTTTCCACGACACTAGTGGGGTAAAAACGGCTTAAATCGCCTTTTTGCAGGTAATCGGTCACAATATATGGCCATTGACTACTGCTAAACCAGGTATCAAAGGTGTCTTCATCTCTAATATATGTTGTGCCGTTAACAACAACTTGTTTTTCATCCACTTGATCACTAAATATCCAGTCGTTATGATCATTTTGGTTATAAAATGCCGGAATGGGGATACCCCACGGAATCTGGCGGCTAATGTTCCAATCGCGAATATTTTGCAAATAATCAACCACCTGCTTGCCCTTGCTAGCAGGTGTAAACGTTACTTTGCCCTGCTGGATGGCCTGAACGGCATGTTGTGCTAACGGCTGGGTCTTGATAAACCACTGGTCAGACAACAACGGCTCAATAATGGTACCGCATTTGTAGCAGTGCCCCACGCTATGCACAATTTGCGTTTCACCACGGCGATATTCTTCGGCTTGCAAGGCGGCTAGAACTTTTTTGCGCGCTTCTGTTGGCGGCAAGCCTACAAAGGCAGCTGGTACGTTCACCATCTTGTCATCTTTGCCAATAATACTAATAGGTTGCAGGTTGTGGCGTTGGCTGATTTCAAAATCGTTTGGGTCGTGCGCTGGCGTAATCTTAACCGCACCCGTGCCGTAGCTCATATCAACGTAGTCATCGGCGATAATCGGCACTTCACGGTTCACAATCGGCACCAACACCTTGGTACCAATCAGGGCCTTATAGCGCTCGTCATTAGGGTTCACGGCTACAGCTACATCGCCCAACATTGTTTCCGGACGGGTGGTCGCCACGATTATCTCCCCTACTTTATCAAGCGTTGGATAAGCAATACTCCATAAAGTACCTTTTTCATCTTTATGCTCTACTTCAATATCGCTAAAGGTGGTTTGGTGCTTGGTGCAGTAATTAACAATCCGCTCACCACGGTAAATTAGTTTTTCGTCCCACAGCTTTTTAAAAGTAGTATGGGTGGTTTTGACCACCCTTTCATCTAGGGTAAACACTAGGTCCTTCCAGTCGGCCCCCGCTCCAAGGGCGCGCAGCTGTAACTCCATGTTGCCACGGTTATTTTCGACAAAGTCCCACACCTGTGCGTAAAGTTGTTCGCGGGTGTATTCAAACCGACTTTTTCCCTGTTGCTCAAGCATACGCTCGTATACCACCCAGGTTTCAAAGCCAGCATGGTCTGCCCCCGGCAAATACACCGCGTCAAAACCCTTCATGCGGTGGTAGCGGACCAGCAAGTCCTCAATATCGGCCATTAAGGCATGT
>CALEKV010000190.1 GCA_937902525.1 uncultured Candidatus Saccharibacteria bacterium
TATGATTTGCGTGTATGTTTTGGTTGACGCGGAAACGGCAGTGGCAAAGCGGCGCATTGAACGTTTACAGGCTAACGGCGGCCTTGCCCGCACTGTGGTGGTTATGGCGCGCACAGCAGAAGCTGCGTCACTAAATTATATAGCCCCAATGGCTGGTGCAACGGTGGCTGAATGGTTTGCATCACAAGGTAAGGATGTCCTGATTGTATTTGATAATCTAACGCGACACGCCAAGGCTTATCGTCAGATGTCGCTACTGCTCGAACGCCCTGCTACTCGTGAAGCATATCCGGGAGACGTGTTTTACTTGCACGCTCGTTTGCTGGAGCGCTCCGGTGCATTCAGTAAGGATGCTGGCGGAGGCTCAATAACCGCACTACCAATCGTTGAAACCCAAACGGAAGACGTAACAGATTTTATCACGACAAACCTGATGTCTATCACAGATGGTCATGTTTTGTTCCGCCAAACGCTAGCTAATAAGGGCGGCCAACCTCCTATAGATGTACGGTTTTCAGTTTCGCGCGTGGGTGGTAGGGCACAGTCTTTACTGGTGCGGCATTTGTCGGAAAAACTCAAGGGAATTATTATTGGGTATGAGTCCGTAGAAGGCTCAATGCTATTGAATGGCGATCTAAGCGGTGAGTCATTGGCCGCTTATGAACTTGGTTTACGCGCTAAGGCTGTTTTACAGCAGGGGCATGATGATTTTTATACGGAAGTACAGGAGTGTGCGTTAATGTACTTGGTGATATCTAGGCGCATTAGCACTTGGAGTGAATTGCAAGTCCCAGTGTTGTGTCAACAGTTCTTGGCGTTTATTGCAAAACCGCCATATGACACAATATTAACGCCCGCGGTCGTCGAAATGCCATACGACCGAGCCGAAACGATTTTAAAGGAATGTTTTGACGACTTTAAAAAACATCCTGACACTATTAAGCCAACAGAAAAACCCCAGCGGCTAATGGCTGAAATCGAAACGTTAGATGGCTTGCTTAGCAACAACGAAGAGGTGTTGTCATGACAAAAGTTAGTCGGCTTAAGGCGGATTTGGGTGCCATGAGTGATCTTGAGGGCCTTACGGACATGCTCGAGCAAGTGGCCGCGCGTTCTATTGCTAAAATGCGTGGAGATATATTGAACAGCCGGCCTTATTTTAGGGAGATTTGGCGAATAAACGGTGTGTTAAAAAAATTAGCGCCGCCTGCGCCAAGCGTTGTTCATAAGCACCTTGTTGTTATGATAGGTATCGATTGGGGTATGCCGGGTAACCTGTTGCGTTTGGTGTCAGACGAAGTATTACGTTTGCAAAAAGCTCATGGTGCAGATTTATTAATTGCCGGTAAAATGGCTCACAGCCGGTTCCGTACCAATGTTGAAAACACCGTACACTTTTTTTCTGTCCCTAAAAATGTCGCCCTAGCAGATATCCAACCGATTTATAAAGTAGTCGCCGGCTATGCCAAGGTTACAATTGTATATCCGCATTTTGAATCATTATCCGTGCAACGGGTAGCTAGTGTGTCGTTTTCGGCGATTGAAAAAGACCAAGCAGATGACGGTACGCAGCCGGATAGTCCAAGTATACATAAGGAAATAGAATCAGGACGCTTTATTGTGGAGCCTGATCCGCAGACGATTGTTAATTTTTTGAATGAAGCGGTTGTTGGGCTGACGGTGCACCATTATTTTGCCGAATCAATGCTGGCATATAATGCCGCACAGATGTTAGCTATGCGCAGTGGTTACGATAACGCTAAAAAGGAACGTAAAAAATTACAAATACGCTACTATAGGGCGCGTCGTGAACAGGTTGATACAAAGCTCCGCGAACTATATGGTGCTAGGTCGGTGCGTGGGGGGGGAAAGCAATGACGACAGTGCAATATGGATTGGAAAATACAGGCAAAGTATCAAAAGCGGTCGGTCCGATTGTTGATGTGCAGTTCACGGGTTTACTTCCTCCGCTCGGTCGCGCGTTAATCATACGCACCTTGGGGTTGTATCTAGAAGTCATTGAGTACGCCGAACATAAAACCGTGCGCTGCATTGCGCTAGGGCCAACTGAGTTAGTGCAACACGGCATGGATGTCGCCGATACTATGCAACCTGTTAGTATGCCGCTCGGCAAAGGTATTCTAGGGCGAGTACTCAACACCTTTGGACAGCCATTAGATAACGGCGGAGAGTTTACCGTGGAAGAAACACGGCCGATTTTCAGTGCACCGCCAAGCCTTTTTGATGTAACGGGAAAGCTTGAAATCTACGAAACGGGCATAAAAATGATCGACTTTTTTTCACCCTTTCCCAAAGGTGGCAAAATCGGTTTATTTGGCGGTGCTGGTGTTGGCAAAACCGTTATTATTACAGAACTTATCCATAATATTGTGAGCGTAATGCAGGGGCTTTCTGTGTTTATTGGCGTTGGCGAACGCACACGTGAAGGGCACGAGCTAATAGAAGAACTTAAAGACAAAAAGCTTATCAATAACGTATCGTTGGTTTTTGGTCAAATGAACGAAACACCAGGTGTGCGTTCCAGGGCCGCCTATGCTGGGTTGACAGTATCTGAATATTTAAGGGACACTTTTGGTAAAGATATTCTTTTATTTATAGATAACGTTTTTCGTTATGCGCAGGCAGGTAACGAAATCTCAACTGTCCTTGGGCGTTTGCCGTCTGACACTGGTTACCAACCTACATTGGGTCAGGAAATCGGTCAGATAGAAGAGCGCATTGCTTCCACTAGTCGTGGCGCAATTACTTCGGCGCAAGCTGTATACGTACCAGCAGATGATTTTAACGACCCGGCTGTTGAAACAATTTTAAGCAAACTAGACGCCAGCGTTATATTGTCACGTGATTTGGCGCAAAAACGTATATATCCAGCCATTGATCCGCTGCGTTCAACCTCTATTTTGGTAGACAAACTCCATATTGGTGAAGAACATTTGCAAGCAATTCGCACATCCAGGCAAATATTACAGCGCAACGAAGAACTACAGAGTATTATATCGGTGCTTGGTAAAGACGAGCTATCAGAAGACGACCGGTTGGCAGTGGACCGTGCCGGCAAGCTAACCAAGTACTTTACCCAACCGTTTTATTCGTCCGAACACTATTCTGGTGTTCCTGGGGTGTACGTGCCCTTAAAAGATACTGTTGCTGGTGTTAAAAAAATCATTTCGGGGGAATTAGACGAAATTCCTGAAGATTATTTTTACTTAAAAGGCAAAATTAACGACATTGAGGCGGAATGGCAAAAGACCAAGGAACATTCACGGTAAGCGTTTTAAGTGAGGCTGGTGTGGTGTATTACGGCGAATGTAATGCACTGCTTATACCAACTTCGCACGACACGCTGGCTATTTTAGCCAACCACACCCCCATGATAACCATGCTTGGGGCGGGCGATGTGAGTATAAAATCTGGGCGCGAAACACAGGTTTTAGCAACCGTAAAAAGCGGCCTGTTATACGTGGGCGAAAACGAAGCCAGCGTGTTGGTTAATTTGTAGCACTGTGCTATTTCAAATCTGAATAGCTATTGAGCTTGGTTATGCCACTGGTTGCTCACATGGTTAAGCCAAACAACAACGTTAATAGCAGGTTAACATGCGCCGCACGGAGTAGCATAAAATGCGTTTAGTAAACTTGTAAGGTGTTATTATTAAGTAAGGTTAAAAACCGTTTTTAGACAGGAGGCTGCATGGATTTTGATGGTATGAGTAAGGACGAATTGCTCCAACAAGTCAAGCGATTGGCTGGCGGCGGCTTGGGTGGAGCTAGGGCTTATAACGAACTAAATGAGCTAGCGGAGCGTGACGCTGATGAGGTGAAGGATGGCTACCAACTACGGTTTATCGGTAAGGACTATGCTAGGTTGCAGGCGAGCCAAAAAACTGAAACGGTGTTGGTGCCAAATGTCGGACATAACCAGCAGGCAGGCAATAAGGACAGCCAAAATATCTTTATAACGGGCGACAACCTCGATGCCTTAAAGCATTTGGAAAATTCTTACAGTGGCAAAGTCGACGTTATCTACATCGATCCGCCATACAATACCGGCAATGACGGTTTTGTTTACGCCGACAACTTCAAGTTTAGCGACGATGAACTGAAGTTAAAACTTGGACTGACCAACACAGAAGTCGAGCGTATCCGCAATCTAGAGGGCAAAAGTTCTCACTCCGCCTGGCTAACGTTTATGTATCCACGCTTGCGTATCGCCAAACGTCTGCTAGCCGACACTGGCGTGATATTTATCAGTATCGATGATAACGAACAGGCGAATTTGAAGGTGCTGTGTGATGAGGTGTTCGCGGAGAGTAATTTTATCGCACAATTTGTTTGGGAGCGTGCGTTCTCGCCGAAAAATGATGCAAAGTTTGTGTCGAATAGCCATGACTACGTAATAATGTTTGCGCGTAATAGTAATAGTTTCAATATCGGCAGACTGCCAAGGACAGACGAGGCAAACGCTCGTTATAGCAATCCCGACAATGACTCACGTGGAGTATGGATGTCTAGTGATATATCAGTTAAGACTTATACTGCGGAAACCGATTATCCGATTACTCTGCCGTCAGGCAGAGTAATCGAGCCTCCAGCAGGACGCTGCTGGAGTCTCTCTGCAAAAGCATTTGCAGAGAGACTATCCGATAATCGGATATGGTTTGGTCCTGACGGCAACGGCACTCCTAGGATAAAAAGATTCTTAACCGACCTGCAAAAAGACGGCATGACACCCACTTCGATATTGTTCCACAGGGAAGTTGGGCATAGTCAGGAAGGTGCCAAGGAAGTGACGAGCTTGATGGAGGAAGGCGTTTTCGATGGTCCAAAGCCGTTGCGACTAATTAAGAGATTATTGACTTTAGCAAGTATCCCAAAAAACGGCGTCATTCTCGATTTCTTCGCTGGCTCCGCCACAACTGGCGATGCGGTGATGCAGCTCAATGCGGATGATGGCGGTAACCGCAAGTATATCTTAGTGCAACTCGATGAAGCAGTAGCAGGCGGTAGCGAGGCGGAAAAACAGGGTTATAAAACGATTGATCAGATAAGTCGAAAGCGTCTTGAGAAGGCTAGTGAAAAGATCCGCCAGGACAAAAAAGACAAGGGGGACGAACTGCCGAGTGACTTCGATGGCGGGTTCAAGCACTATACATTGGCGACGACTAGTGAAACGACGCTCGACAAGCTGGATGAGTTTGACCCGGCGGTATTGATAACCGAGGATATGACAAGTGTATTTGACGGTGAAAGTTTGGCGGTTGAAGGCGGAGCACGCGGTGATGACACTTTGCTGACGACCTGGCTGGTTGACGATGGCTATGGGCTGAATGCCACCATTGAGGAGCTGGATTTTGCTGGTGCAAAGGCTTACAAGGCAGAAAATCGGCTATATATTTTGGATAATTCTTGGGCCGTGGCAAGCACTGCCGAGCTGTTGAACGCATTGGGTAAAAATCAGCTACATATCACTAGTGTGGTGGTTTATGCCTATGCACTGAACTTTGAAACTTTGCGTGAACTAAAAGTTAACCTGAAGACAAATCTCGACCAACCAGTCGAAATCATTGAAAGGTTTTAGCTGGTAGCCATGGCACTTTATCTTGAACAACTAGAACACCAGGAAAAGGCGATTACCGCCGTACTTACGGCGATGGCGGAGTGCACTGACGTATTGGGGCAAACGGTTAAGGACGCGAACTATGTTTACGCTAATAAGCCGATACGCCTGAAGTACGAACATGTCACTAGTGTTAAACAACCTGGTAGTTTGGGCGGTAATGGTATTGATATCAAAATGGAAACAGGTACTGGTAAAACCTATGTCTACACCAGGATGATGTATGAACTGCATAAGCAGTTCGGGCTGAATAAGTTTGTTATCATGGTGCCGTCGCTGGCCATTAAAGAAGGTGCAAAGAGTTTCATACGGGCGGACTACGCACAGCAGCATTTTGCACCTTTGTATGAAAACGTCAAAATTGACCTAAACATCATCGAGGCTGGGGCGTTCAGTATCAAAAAAGGTCGCAAAACTATGTCGGCGGAGCTGATGGATTACCTGGAAGGTACGCGGAACGAAAAGAACACCATTAAGGCGTTGCTGATGAATGACGCGATGTTGACGAGCAAGAGCATGACCAGGAGCGACTACGACCAATCGCTGATCGGTTCGACGAACTGCCCGGCTGAGGGTATTAAGTTGACGCGTCCAATCGTAATAATGGATGAACCGCACAGGTTTAAAAAAGGCAGTAAGGCGTACCAGGCGATTTTGGACTTGAAGCCACAGCTGATCATCCGCTTAGGGGCGACATTCCCCGAAATTGAAACAGGTAACGGGAAGTTTAAGCAGAAAAAGACAGATTACGAAAACTTGGTTTATAACCTAGGGGCAGTTGAAGCCTTCAATAGCGGGCTAGTTAAAGCGGTTGATGTGCATTACCCAAGTTTAGGTGATGAAATCTTGCGAGATACAGCAAGATACAAGGTTGTTGAAATAAATCGGTCGAGCGATAAAAAATACGTGCGGTTTAAGCGGAGCGGTAGCGGCAAAACCTCCGATGTGCGAGTAAATGAGAGCCTGTCAGTTGTAGATGAGGGTTTTGAGGGTGATATCGAACTGGCGGAAATTAAAAACGCCGATCACGCAGTGTTGAGTAACGATCTGGAAATTCATAAAGGTTCGGAACTGGTACCGCAGGTGTTTAGTGCAAGTTATCAGGAGCTAGTGATTTGTCAGGCAATTGAAAAGCATTTTGCAAAAGAGCGTGAAAACTGGTTTAGGGAGAACGCTGGGGAGAATGCTCCGCGGATTAAGACATTATCGCTGTTTTTTATTGATTCGATTGCATCGTACAGGAATGACAATGGCTGGCTAAAGAATGTTTTTGAAAAAGCGCTAGGTGACAAGTTAACCAGTTTAATAGCCAAGGAGCAGGACGAGCAGTACAAGGAGTTTTTGGAATATTCGATGGCAAATTTGCCTGAAACACACGGTGGTTACTTTGCAGAAGACAATGGCACGGGGGATGAGGCGATTCAAGCGGAAGTAGACGACATTTTGCGTAATAAGGAAACAATGTTGCAGTTTAAAGTTAATGGTAAGTGGAACGTACGACGGTTTTTGTTCAGTAAATGGACGCTGCGCGAGGTTTGGGATAACC
>CALEKV010000191.1 GCA_937902525.1 uncultured Candidatus Saccharibacteria bacterium
GCTTGAAACCTAAAGCGGCGACCACCTTTGACGACACGCGCCACGCGGTCGATAGCGATTACTACTTCTTCGAACTCTTTAGGCGCTTCTGGCGCCTGGTTTCGCCGGTCATCGCGACGACCACCACGTTGCGGGCGACCACCACGTTGTGGGGTGCCTGAGCGCGGGGTAGTATTTGCTGTTGCTTCAGCCATACTAAAACTCCAATCCTTCTTTACGTGCTGCATCAGCTAGCGCGGCTAGGCGGCCAGCGTAGGCGCGCCCGTTGCGGTCAAATACAGCACTAGTTATCTTAGCCTTTTTAGCCTTTTTAGCAATCTCGGCACCAATAGCGGCACATTTTTCTGTCATGGTACCAGTTGCCTTGGAACTAACCGTGGTGGCGCTGGCAATGGTACTGCCTTTTACATCATCAATCAGCTGTACGCTAACGTGCATGTTGCTGATTGCGACACTCATGCGCGGGCGTTCGGCAGTGCCTTTTACGGTTGAACGTACACGGCCTTTGCGGAGCATCTTATTGGTAAGCTTTTTAGCGATTTCAGTTGTACGCATTATTTTTTACCTGTCTTTCCTGCTTTGCGCAAAATTTGTTCGTCCGCATACATAATACCCTTACCTTTGTACGGTTCAGGTTTTTTAAGTGAGCGGATTTCAGCGGCCACCTGACCAACTTGTTGCTTGTTAATGCCGGAAACAACGATTATCATTTTTTCGTTGGTGATAGTGATGCCTTCTGGCGCCTTATACTGCACTGGATGACTAAAGCCAAGGCTCATGTCAAGCACATTATTTGTAGTGTTAACCCTAAAACCAACACCCTTTACTTCAAGGCGCTTTTCAAAGCCCTTAGTAACACCAGTGACCATGTTATTGACCAAAGCGCGCATCAGGCCGTGCTGAGCACGAGCTTCTTTGCTTTCATCTTTTGGTTCTACAGTAAATACACTGCCGTCTACTTTGACGTTTACTGCTGGCGTAATAAACTGCGCTAGTTCGCCCTTAGGGCCTTTGACAGTTACGTCGCCAGAGTCAACCGTGATTGTCACACCTGACGGAATCTCGATTGGTAGTTTTCCGATTCGACTCAGACTCATTCCATTTACCTTTCTATTAATAAACCTTCAGCAATAGTTCGCCGCCAAGTTTGTTCCTCATGGCTTCATAGCCTGTCATAACACCTTTGCTGGTACTAATAAGCACCATGCCACGTCCGCTTTTGACTTTAGGGATTTCGCTTGAAGCAACATAGACGCGTCGGCCTGGCTTGCTAATGCGAGTGATTTCGTTGATCGGGCAGTTTTGTCCATCATTAGCCAAAGTGACAACCAGTGTGCCGCGAGGCTTTCCGTCTTCTAGCTTAACATCAGCTAAGTAGTTGTTTTTGACTAATTGTTCTGCAACAACTTTTTTTAGCTTGCTAGTCGGAACACGGATTTCAGTTTTGCCTACCATATTAGCATTACGAATTCGGGTCAAAAGGTCGGCGATTGGATCAGTAGATTGTAAACTCATATCTTTTGTCTCCTTCCTTTACCAGCTACTCTTTGTTACACCAGGGATATTACCCTTGCTTGCTTGTTCGCGGAAGTTAATGCGGCTAATGCCAAAGCGGCGCATGTAACCACGTGGGCGACCATCTAACATGTCACGGTTTTTATGGCGGCTTGGGCTGCTGTTAAGTGGCAATGCCTGCAGGCCTTCAAGGTCGCCGGCTTCTTTCAGTAGTGCGCGCTTTTCGGCAAACTTTGCAATAAGTTTTTTCCTTTTTAGGTCGCGTGCAATCATAGACTTTTTAGCCATTAGCGTTTGCCTCCTTCTTTTTCAAACGGCATGCCGAACTTTATTAACAGTGCGCGGGTTGCAACTTTATTGCCATTATTGACGGCAAAAGTTACTTGCATGCCATGCACAATCTGGGTTTCTTCAAACGTTAGCTCTGGAAAGATTGATTGGTCGGTAATGCCTAAATTGTAGTTACCGCCTTTGTCAAATTTACTGCCAACACCGTGAAAGTCGCGGACACGCGGTAACGCGATGCTTAGCAGACGATCCATGAATTCATACATCTTGTCGCCGCGTAATGTCACATTAATACCAACGCGGTTCATGCCAGCACGGATCTTAAAGGTTGCAATAGATTTTTTAGCCATACGGTCAACTGGTGCTTGGCCAGTAACTTTAGTAAGTGTATTTTTTACGGCTTCATAAAAGCGCTTGTCATCTTTTTGCTTACCAATTCCTACGCTTACTACGATTTTTTCGAGGGCCGGAACTTCGTTAACATTGCTTAAGTTCAGTTCGGCCTGTAGTTCCTTGCGGTACTTGTCGTGGTACAAGGCTTTCAAGCGAGGAGTGTAAGCGGTGGCCTGTTTAGCTTCTGCCATTACTTGATCTCCTTATTCTTTTGCTGGCGGGCAACACGCACTGTCTTGCCTTCGGCTGATTTATTGTAGCCAACGCGACTAGTTTTGGCGGTTTTTTCATCAGTTACCAAGGCAATTTTTGATAAATTAGTTGGAACGTGAATGTCCTTTTTACCACCACGCGGGTTAAGCTGGCTTGGCTTGACGTGGCGATGGCCAGCGCCAATGCCTTCAATTAAAGCAGCATTTTGCTTTGGTAATACGGACAAAACTTTACCGGTCGCGCCCTTGTCTTTACCGGCGATAATCTTGACGAGATCGCCCTTTACGATACGATTTGCCATTTTAGAGTACCTCCGGTGCAAGACTGATAATTTTTGAGTAACCTAGGTCGCGCAGTTCGCGTGGCACAGGTCCAAAAACACGAGTAGCCTTTGGGGTTTTATCATCGTTGATAATCACCACGGCATTGTCGTCAAAGCAAATGGTACTGCCATCGCGGCGACGGATTTGGTCGCGTGTGCGCACAACCACTGCCTTAATGACACTTTTCTTTTTAACATTGCCGGTTGGGTTTGCGTCTTTGACGCTAGCCACAATGATGTCTCCAACACGGGCGTAATGACGGCGTGTGCCACCAAGTACGCGGATGCAGAGCACTTCTTTGGCGCCGCTGTTATCGGCGACCTTTAAGCGGGATTCTTGTTGAATCATTACTACTTCTCCTCCGCTTCGTCGTGATCGTGGTCAATTTTGTCGGCCACGGCTTCATTGACTTCCTCTTTCAGTTCGATGCTGCCGATTGAACGACGAATGATTTGATCGAGCTTGAAAGATTTGCGTTTGCTAATCGGGCGTGTTTCGATGATTCGAACCAAGTCGCCCTTTTTAGCGTCGTTGCTTTCATCGTGAGCGGCATACTTGCGGTTGACGGTATACTTTTTACCGTAAACTGGGTGAGTCTCACGACTAGTCACAACGATGGTAATTGTCTTGTCAGCCACATCCGAAGTGACTGTACCAATCAATGTCTTAGCCATATTATTTACTCTCCTTACTTGCCTCTACAGCTGCTCGGATAGCAGTCTGAATGCGGGCGATTTCTTTGCGGGTAGTTCCTAAAACACGGGGGTTCACTAGTTCGCCGCCCTTTAGGGAGCTTTTGCCGGCTAGTAAATCGTTGCGTTTTTCAACCAAAGCCTTTTCAAGGTCGGCGACACCGAGTGTGCTGTAGTCGACCTTTTTTTCGACTTTTTTCACAGCTGCTTTAGGAGCTTTTTTATTGTCTTGCTTTTTTGGTGCTGCCATAACTTAAGCCTCATTCCTTTTCACAAAACGGGTTTTAACCGGCAGTTTGTGACCTGCTAGGCGCATGGCTTCGCGGGCGATTTCTTCGGTTACACCTTTCATTTCAAACAAAACGGTGCCGCTTTTTACTTTAGCAACAAAAAACTCTGGATTACCTTTACCACCGCCCATCTTCAGGCCAAGCGCCTTACGGGTGACGGGTGTGTGAGGAAAGATACGAATCCAAATTTTACCACCACGCTTGATGTAGCGAGTCATTGCCTGGCGGGCAGACTCAATTTGGCGACTGGTAATACGTTCGTTTTCAAGGCTTTGCAGACCATAATCGCCAAAAGCGATATAGTGACCACGAGTGGCAACGCCATCGTTTTTACCAATACGAACCTTGCGGTGAGCGACTTTATTTGGGAGTAGCATTAGCGCGCACTCCTTTCGCCCTTGTAGACCCACACCTTAACACCGATAATACCGGTGCCGTTAGGGCCTAGCGCACGTGCGACGTGAAAATCTACATCCGCGCGCAAAGTATGCAAAGGCACGCTGCCTTCAGCGAACTTTTCACGGCGTGACATTTCGGCGCCGTTCAGACGGCCAGCGACCTGGATGCGTACACCTTTAGCACCTGCGTTCATAGTGTTTTGCAACGCCATCTTAACGGCGCGGCGGAAGTTGGCGCGTCGCTCCAGCTGGCGGGCGATATTTTCGGCCACTAACTTGGCGTTTAATTCTGGGCGTTTAACTTCTTCAACGTTAATGCGCACAGGCAAACTAGCTATTTTTTCAACTTCTTTCTTCAGGTCGGTGATACCAGCGCCACCACGACCAATTACTACACCCGCCTTGGCGGTATGGATAGTGACGGTTATAAGGTTAGCGCTACGTTCAATTTCAATACGGGCGATAGTTGGACGGCTTTCAAACTTTTTTTCAATCAGCGCGCGGACTTTTGAATCTTCGGCGAGCCATTTTGCAAAGTCTTTTTTACCGGCGAACCAGCGTGAATTCCAGTCTTTATTGACCTGAAGGCGAAAGCTAATTGGGTTTACTTTTTGTCCCATATTACTTTTCCTCCTTATTAACTGGCTTTTCAGCAGCGGCCTCAGCTTTTGCTACTGGCCTTTTTTTAGCTTTTTCGACACCACTGACTTCTAAGAATATGGCTGCTTTTCTTTTCGAAAGGCAATGCCATTCCACGCATGTGCGGCTTGAAGCGGCGCAAGCGTGGGCCAGCAGTAACGCTCAATTTGCTGATCTGTAAGCTCTTGGCGTCAAGGCCATGATTGTTCGTGGCGTTAGCGGCGGCGCTTTGGATGGCCTTTTTAACTACCAAGGCGCTGCGTCGTGGGGTGTGTTCCAAGATCACAACGGCATCGGCCACACTGCGGCTGCGTACTAAATCGGCAACAATTTTCACTTTGCGCGGTGTCAAATCAACACCTTTAATAAACGCACGCACTGTAAAAATTTCGGCAGCTTTGCTGGTTGCTTCTTGCTTACGACTTGCTACTTTATCTGCCATTACTTCTTCTCCTTGCCGCCGTGTTTGCGGAACTTGCGGGTTGGACTGAATTCGCCCAATTTGTGACCTACCATGTTTTCGCTGATAAGCACTGGCACATGCACTTTGCCGTTATATACGGCTACCGTGCGGCCAACCATTTCTGGTGTGATTGTGCTGGCGCGTGCCCATGTTTTAAGCACGGTGCGGTCGTCTAGGCTTAAAGCCGCCACTTTTTTGGCAAGCTTCGCGTCAACGAATGGGCCTTTTTTGAGTGATCGACTCATATATTACCTCTTCCTCTTAGCTTCGTGCCTGCTGCGCACGATCAACTTATTAGTAGATTTACGCCTGCGTGTTTTGTAGCCAAGCGCTGGTTTGCCCCAAGGTGTCTTAGGAATACGGCCTGGACCAGTCTTGCCTTCGCCACCACCCATTGGGTGATCGACAGGGTTCATAGCCTTACCATGCACGCTCGGGCGCCAGCCCATGCGACGGCGACGGCCAGCGCTACCTAATTTGACGTTTTGGTGTTGCACGTTGCCAACTACGCCAATCGACGCTTCGCATTCAAGGCGGAACTTGCGGACTTCACCACTTGGCATGCGCACCATGGCGTAATCGTTTTCTTTGGCCATCAGCTGGGCTTTGGTGCCAGCGCTGCGAACCATTTGACCACCTTTACCAGGATTGATTTCTATAGCGTAGATTTGACTACCAACCGGTACGTTACTTAGCGGCATGCGGTTGCTGGTTTCAACTGGAGCATCGGCACCAGTCTTGACCACGTTGCCTTTTTGCATGTTGGTATCAGCCAAGATGTAGTGATAGAGACCGTGCTGGTCCTTCACGCGGGCAATGCGCGCACTGCGATTCGGGTCGTATTCAATTTCTTCAATCGACAACGTCAAACCAGCTGCAATATTGTGATCCAACAAACGGTAGTGGCGTTTGACGCCACCGCCACGGTGGCGAGTGGTAATTTTACCCTGGTTATTGCGACCATTGCCGCGCGCCTTACTTTTAATAAGGCTTTTGAGCGGCTTGCGCGTAGTGACATCGCTAAGATCTTGGCTAGTCATACCTCGGCGCGCAGGAGTGGTTGGGTTGTAAGCTTTAATAGCCATTACTTTTTCTCCTCCTTTTGCTCTTCAGTATCAAAGACGCGGATTTTGCCTTCGCTTAATGTCACGTAGGCCTTTTTAGTGTCCTGTCGGTGTGTAGTGTCAGGGTTTTTACGCTTACCGCGGCTAAAGCGGACTGCTTTACCGCTTTGCACAAGCGTTGTGACTTTGCTGACCTTGGTGCCACCAAACTGTGATTCAACTGCTTTGGCTATTTCATCTTTATTGGCATTGAGCGGCACATTAAACACGTACAAGTTTTGCGCGGTCAAAAGACGATATGCCTTTTCGGTTGCGCGTGGTGATACATGGATAAGTTTCATTATTTGCCACCTCCTAACCATTCTTTAACGATTTCAATTGCTTTTGGTGTAAAGACAATTTTATCGGCATTAAGAATGTAATAGACGCTGAGATATTTTGCGCTAACAACGAGGGCTTTCTCGATATTGTTAGTCGCACGCATCAGTTCGGGAGTCTTTTTGTCGACAACCAGCAGTACCTTAACGGTATCTAGCTTGTTGCTCTTAAGGAACTTCGCAAAGTCAGCAGTTTTGCCGGTTGCGGTGATTTCCTTTACCTGCACCTTCTCAGCCTTGTTGGCTAATGTTAATGCTTGGCGTACAGCAACGCGCTTGGCGTTGGTACTGATGTTGAGTTTGTAGTTTTCGTTGCCGCTAGGCCCAAAAACTACACCACCGTGGCGCCAGATTGGGTTACGGCTGCTACCAAAACGGGCGCGGCCGGTACCTTTTTGTTTCCATGGTTTTTTACCACCACCGCTTACTAAACCGCGGGTCAGGGTAGTTGCGCTTGCCTTGCGAGCGTTGGCCAAAAATGCATCGTAAGCAAGTTTCAGCAGCTCGTGATTTGGCACATCAACACCAAACACTTCTTTAGGCAAGGTAGCTTTTGCTGGCGTGGTTGATTCAGCCATTACTTAGCTCCTTTCGTTGTTATGTCCAGTACAATCAGGCCTTTTTTAGGGCCTGGTACGGCGCCTTTGACGCCAATAAGGTTGTCAACGGCACTAATATAGGCGATTTGCAAATTACGGACGGTAACTTGTTCGTTGCCCATGTGACCGGCCATACGCTTACCTTTAAAGATTTTTTGTGGGTACATGCTACCGATAGAACCGGGTTTACGCGTGTTCCCCTTACCACCATGTGTTTTGCGATGGCGCATAAAGTTATGGCGTTTAATAGTGCCAGCAAAACCTTTACCTTTGCTGATACCTGTTGCATCTATTGCATCACCGAGTTCGAACTCAGTGACATCCCAACTGTCGCCTACCTTGACTTCGCCAAGTTCGTCGACGCGGAATTCCCTAATTTCCTTAGGGGTTACACCGGCTGGTTTGACATGCCCAGCCACGGCCTTGCTCAGGTTCTTACCCTCACCATATGCCACCTGTACCGCGTTGTAACCGTCGGATTCGACAGTTTTAACCTGAGTCACGGTGCATGGGCCGGCTTGAATAAGTGTCACAGGAACTGTAACACCATCTTCGCCGATGATTTGGGTCATACCAATTTTGGTACCGAGAAGTGCTTTCATTGCCCTCTTTGCTCCCATTTAAAATCCCCGGTGGCTGGCAGTATCCGTTATTGGACTGACCAATTCACTCAGGAACAAGTTATTATTACGTAATAAGTTACCAAACTAAAATAGCATACAACCGCCCACTTTGTCAAGAGAATGTATCGGAAAATTGACAGTAAAACGGTTTGTCTGTATATATACTAATATTCACACACACAGTGTGAACATCCCGGCCTAGGAGGTCATGTGGACGAATTTAAGTCGCTCAACGATGTACTCGAGCGGTCGCATCACACGAGTGCTGGAAACACAGAACTTGAGGAGAAGTTGAGGAAGTATTTTGGCGAAGGAGTTCCATTCGACCCCAAAGCTTTCCTGTACGTTTATTCGCCTTCAACGCTTACCGATTTGCTCGGTGGCTTTCAGGCTCTATCAAAGTCTGAGCGACACGGATTAAATCAAGAGCGTCTGCAAAGAATCATCAGACGCCTTGAGGAAATCACGGCCCGGGGCTAGCCCGTACTATACGCTTGAGCAAGCGCTCGTGCCTATGGTGCGGGCGCTTTGCCTTTTAACTACCCTATTGCCATATCGTTTGTGGTTTGTGATAATAAAAGCAATAATCTAGGGGGAATATGGCAACAACTAAGAAATCAGTCAAAAAACCAGTATCTAAAGCGGCTGCTACCAAAGCGCCCGTTAAACGTGCTACAACCGTGCGCACTAAAAAAACTACTAAACAAGATGATTGGGGCCTGCCGTCAGGCGGAAAATTTAAAACCTTTCAGGTCGGCAAGGCACGCAATTTCTTCTCAATCCGCATTACCGATCAAACCATCTACTGGGCAATCCTATGCTTTATAGTATTGGCACTTGGGGTCTGGGTGGTGACCATAGATGACAAAGTGCAGCACCTGTACGATCAAATCGACGCACAGATCATTGAAGATAGCCTATCGGTACCGGTAGAAAAAGAGAATTAGCGCCAACAAGATAATAAATAAAAAAATAACCCTTGCACGGGGGTTATTTTTTTATTAAAGCCTTATTACTACATGCGGATTTCGGCGTCAACGCCTGCGGGCAAGCTAAGGTTTTGCAGGCTGTCGATAGTTTTTGGTGTAGCACCGGTGATGTCAATTAGGCGCTTATGGACACGCATTTCAAATGTTTCACCGCCCATTTTGTACACGTGCGGGCTTTTAACCACCGTGTAGCTGCTGCGGCGAGTTGGTAGCGGCACGGGGCCTGCCACGCTTGCACCGGTGCGGAGTGCCGTGTCTACGATTTGTTTAGCTGATTGATCAATAACCTTATGGTCATATGCCTTTAGGCGGATACGAATCTTAAGGCCATCATCTTTTTTGGCATCTGCCATAATGGAATGTTCCTTCCTTCTACTTGCACAGTAACCTTGGCAGCGGATGGTTTAGTTAGCACCGCTGTCAAGTTGTCTGTGCGATTAATATTACAGCTACGACAATAACAGATAGTTATCATAAAAACAAGCAGACGGCACATTATGCCACTATGACGCGCGCTTATACATTAGACATAAACGATACTTTGTGATATAATGAAAAGATGGAGCGACGCAAAAAAATAGAAATTGCCCCCTACCCTGAAGCAGTGGGTCATATCATGAACACAGTGAAAAGCTCGCTTGAAGATATTCCGAGTGAGCGTAAGAATACGTCGTATGCTATAGAGGTTGTTATGCCTAATCCTATTGTCCAGTCCGATGTTTACGCTGCTGAAGACGCACTCGCCGGGGAACTAGGCTGTATGGTAGCGATAGAATACCCATCAGATGGCCCAATCCAAAAACTTAACGTGCTTGTTTGCTACGATTACAAACACCCTGCCGCTGGATAAGCTATGGGCGCTAGAAATGCGTGACTAATTAATAACAAAATGCCCCGATACAAACCGGGGCATTTTACGTGTGCCGTACTCTGATTATTTGTTAATCTTAGTCACAACACCAGCACCGACAGTGCGGCCGCCTTCGCGGATAGCAAAGTCTTGGCCTTGGTCCATAGCGATTGGGCTAAGGAGTTTAACCTTGAAAGTGATTTGGTCGCCTGGCATGACCATCTCTTTGTCGGCTGGCAATTCAACTTCACCAGTCACGTCCGTTGTGCGGAAGTAAAACTGTGGCTTATAACCCTTAGCAAATGGAGTGTGGCGTCCGCCTTCTTCCTTTTTAAGGATGTAGACCTCTGCGTCAAACTCGGTGTGCGGAGTCAGGGTGCCTGGTTTAACAATCACCTGACCACGTTCGATTTGTTCGCGTTCAATGCCGCGGAGCAACAAGCCGGCGTTGTCGCCTGCTTGGCCACGGTCGAGGCTCTTTTTGAAAGCTTCGATACCGGTTACGACAGATGTTTGGGTTGGCTTAAGGCCAACAATTTCCACTGGATCGTTGATGTTAATAACACCAGTTTCAATACGACCGGTAGCAACGGTGCCGCGGCCCTTGATTGAAAACACGTCTTCGATTGGCATCAGGAATGGCTTGTCAAGGTCGCGGACTGGTTCATCAATCCAAGCGTCCATTGCGTCGACTAAGTCCATAATGGCTTGCTCGTTTTCTGGATCGCCTTCAAGCGCCTTGGTCGCACTACCCTTGATAATTGGGGCGTTGTCGCCGTCGTAGCCATTTTTGCTCAAAAGTTCGCGAACGTCCATTTCAACAAGTTCAACTAGTTCTGGGTCGGCCAAGTCCATTTTGTTTAGGAATACCAAGATCTTTGGCACGCCAACCTGGTGAGCCAACAAAACGTGCTCACGAGTCTGTGGCAATGGGCCATCATTGGCAGCAACAACAAGCACGGCACCGTCAATCTGAGCAGCACCGGTAATCATGTTTTTAACATAGTCGGCGTGGCCTGGCATGTCAACGTGCGCGTAATGGCGCTTTGGTGATTCATATTCTTGGTGGCTTGTCGCGATGGTAATACCGCGGGCCTTTTCTTCTGGTGCGTTGTCGATTTGGTCGTACGCAACAGGTTTGTTAACTTCACTTGGGAGCTTTTTAGCCAACACCGTAGTGATAGCAGCTGTAAGCGTTGTTTTACCGTGGTCAACGTGGCCCATGGTACCAACGTTTACGTGAGGCTTGCTTCGGTCAAAGTTTGCCATATGTAGTTGTTCTCCTACTTAATTATTAGTTACTGTATGACGCGGGCCGCGGGCACTCCAAAACTGCTCTCGCAATCTTACAGTAGTGACACGCGCCATAGCGTATGAATTAATTATACGGGCAAGTAGCTTATCTGTAAAGTGTAAATATCCACGGGCACCACTCAAGCACCAAGGTATTTATTGCAAAACTGTATTAATTATTACAATTTTTCCGCTAAAATCCAGCGTTACCACTTATACTTATATGTATGGACGAATCCCTAAAACGAAAATTTATTTGGCCTGCAATCATCATTAGCTGCCTTCCTTTAATGTTTATCATTAAATTACCAGCCGGACTAGAGGTAAGCAAGGTGCTGATTTACCTTAGCGCCATAGCGGGATATGTTGGTGTGATATTTTTGCTTTGGATGTACGTTTTGGGCGCCAAGAGTGTAATGCGTATATTCTTTAAGGATTTAGCACCTGTACTATCTATCCATAAGTCACTAGGCAAATGGGGTTCAATAGCGTTTTTGTTACACCCCGTGCTTGTCGCAATTGGATATTTTGACCTTAGCGTTCATGCGCTTACCTTCGTGGCCGTCCCCGACATAAGCAGCGCCATGGAGCGTCACGTCACACTAGGAAGGATTGCATTTTACCTGATACTCCTGGTGTGGGCCAGTAGCAAACTTGTCCGTAAGCAAATCGGGTTTCGCGCATGGAAATACCTTCACTATTTTGCTTATGTCAGTTTGCCATTTGCGTTACTGCATATACCCAACCTTGGCTCGCAATATGAAGATAGTAATTTGGTTAAAATGTACTTTTGGGACATTGTAGGGCTATTTGCCCTGTTCGCGGTTGTTAGGCTTGTCGGTTGGCTTAACCTTGACCGCAAAACATACACTATAAAAAGTCACACACGGTTAACATCGCAGGATTATATGCTTGTATTAGTCCCTCGCAGCAAAAACTGGTTAAGGCCAGAAATCGGGCAGTATGTTTACTTAAAACAAGGCATTATCAGCGAGGACCACCCCTTTAGCTTGACATATTATGACAGAGCTACGGGTGAACTTACGGTAACTTATCGGGTCTTCGGAAGTTTTACTAAGTACCTAACTACCCTTAAACCCGACAAGAAGGTATCAGTCATGGGACCCTTCGGCGCCTTCACGGAAGATTTGCAAACAGATAATTCGCAGCCCGTGGTTTATCTGGCCGATGGCGTAGGTATCACACCGTTCGCGCAGCGAGTCGTAGACGAAAACAATCAACGAACACAGCTGCTATTCGCCGCTAACAGGACACACGAAAGTGCTGTATTGGTACCATTTTTGAAGCAAATCTTAGGTGAAAGACTGATTGCTATTTACAGCCACGAGGCGCCGGTTGATCAAACTGAAGAACAAGGCCACATCAACGAGCAAATGCTGATGAAATATCTTGGCTCGCCGCAACAATATAAGTATTACGTGTGCGGGCCACAACCATTTGTCGATGAGTGCAAGCGCATATTAAAGGTGATTGACGTACCAGAAGAACAGGTCCACGAAGAACAATTTAGCTGGTGAATAGCATCAAATTGTTACTACCCACCAACTAATAGGGTTTCAATGTTGTATTGTTCTTTATTAGTGGCAATCAAATATCATAATTATCAAAAAAGCCCCTTGCTGTCGGGGCTTTTTGTGCGACCGTAATTATTTACTGCGCTTGGCGATGATTTCCTGCGCCACGTTTGGTGGAACTTCCTCGTAATGTGCCAACTCCATGGTGCTAGCGGCGCGGCCTTGACTCATGCTGCGTAAGTCGCTGGTGTAGCCAAACATACTGGCAAGCGGCACGATTGCTTTAATCAGCTTAGCGCCAGCCATTAAGTCTTCCATGGCTTCAATGCGGCCACGGCGACTATTAAGGTCGCCGATGATATCACCCATGAACTCTTCTGGTGTAGTCACTTCAACATGCATGACAGGCTCCAATAGGATTGGGTTGGCCTGCTTGATACCTTCGCGCGCAGCTAAGCTACCAGCCAAGCTAAAGGCTAGTTCGCTAGAGTCGACATCGTGATAGCTACCGTCGTAAAGAGTGGCTTTAATATCGACCACTGGGTATCCGGCAATCACGCCGCCTTCAAGGGTTTCTTTAATACCCTTCTGCACTGGCGTACGGTACTCTTGCGGCACCACGCCGCCCTTAATTTGGTCAATAAACTCAAAGCCCTTGCCCGGTTCGTTCGGTTCAAAGCGCACCCAAACATCACCATACTGGCCACGGCCGCCGCTTTGCTTGGCGTGCTTACCTTGCACTTCGCTGGTACCCTTGATGGTTTCACGGAATGCCACCTGTGGTTCGCCGATGTTAGCTTCCACGCTAAATTCACGTTTCATGCGATCGATCAATATATCAAGGTGTAACTCACCCATACCGCTCATAATGGTCTGGCCGGTTTCATCATCAGTGTGGATACGAAAGGTTGGATCTTCCTCCGCCAGGCGCTGCAAGGCGATGCCCATTTTTTCTTGGTCGGCTTTACTCTTTGGCTCAACCGCAATACTAACTGGTGGGTCTGGGAACGTGATACTCTCCAGCGCAATTGGATGCGCCGCATCAGACAAAGTGTCACCAGTAAAGGTACTCTTCAGGCCAACCACGGCGGCAATGTCGCCGGCTTCGATTTTGTCGATATCCTCACGCTTATCAGCATGCATGCGAACAATGCGGCCAATGCGCTCTTTTTCGCCAGTAGTGGTGTTCAACACGTAGCTGCCGGCATTCAACACGCCACTGTATACGCGGATAAAAATTAGCTTCCCAACAAACGGGTCGGTCGCGATTTTAAAGGCTAACGCAGCCATCGGTTCTTTTTCGCTTGGCTTACGGCTGATTTCATCGCCAGTTTTTGGATTTTTGCCCCAAACGGCGTCCACGTCCACAGGGCTTGGCAGGTAATCAGTCACAACATCCAGTAATTTCTCAACGATCACGCCGCGGCCATCGCCACCGCTGACCAAAAAGAAATCACCAGCCAACACGCGCTTACGCAAAGCGCTTTTTAGTTCATCAATTGTAATAGATTCTTCGCCATGCTCAAAAAACTTTATCATTAATTCGTCGTCGGCTTCCACGGCGTTTTCGACTAACAGGCTTCGAGCGTTCTTAGCCTTTTCCAACATGTCGGTTGGAATTTCACCCACAATTAACTCATGGTCTGTGTAGTTATTGTAGGTATAAGCCTTCATATCAATCAGGTCAACCACGCCATTAATGTCTTTTTCGAAACCGATTGGCAAGTGAATTGGGAAAGCATTTTTGCTCAAACGGGTGTGGATACTTTTCAGACTCTTGTAAAAGTCGCCACCGGTTTGGTTGATTTTGTTAATAAAGCACACGCGTGGCACGCCGTACTTATTAGCCTGACGCCACACAGTTTCGCTCTGGGCTTCCACGCCCATTTTGCCGTCAAAGACTGTTACGGCGCCGTCAAGCACGCGCAAGCTGCGTTCGACCTCGGCAGTAAAGTCAATGTGCCCTGGGGTATCAATGATATTCACTTGGCAACCCTTCCAAAAACAGGTCACTGCTGCGCTGGTAATGGTGATACCGCGCTCTTTTTCCTGTGCCATCCAGTCGGTGGTCGCACCCGCGCCATCGCCGCG
>CALEKV010000192.1 GCA_937902525.1 uncultured Candidatus Saccharibacteria bacterium
CTGTTTCAATTTATGACTTAATCAAAATTACGCGCAATGGTTTCGATACCCTTATTGTTAAACGCGTATAATGCCGCTGGGCGGTGGGCGCCTTCGCGCCAGGTTTCGCCGGTTTCGTGGATTAAGTTAAGGCTCAGAAACTTTTTGCGGAAATTGCGCTTGTCAAGGTCGCGCCCCATGACGGCTTCGTAGGTGGCTTGCAGCTGGGTCAGCGTGAATTTTTCTGGCAATAGGCTAAAAGCAATGTTTGTAAAAAGTAATTTATTGGCTATGCGTTCCCGTGCGTAGGCAATAATTTCACTGTGGTCATATGCCAAGTGGGGCAAGCTATCAACTGGCAAAAACTTTATTTCATGACTGCCATCTGTTGGTTCAATGTCAACACCGCAGGCAACATAGCTGATTGATACAGCGTGTCCGCGCGGGTCACGGCCAACGGTATCAAACGTATATAATTGTTCGATGTAATTAATCTCGTTATCCAAATCAACGCCGGCCTTGGCTTTAACTTTTTGCACCAGCGCCTCCATTGTCGTTTGACCAGCGGCGCTGTAACCGCCCGGCAGTGCCCACTGTCCCTTAAACGGCTCATCTGTCCGTTTTGCAACCAGTACGGTTAATGTATCGTTTAGCATTTGAAAAATGATTGCGTCTACGGTAACGATTGGTGGTTGGTAGGGTGAACTGTACTGCATATAGCCACATTATACAAAAAATATCTGTAAGTGTCAATGGTACACCAACAATTTTGGTTGTGTCTGTGCGGCAGAGTGGTTTACAATATGCCTGATGGCAGAAAAAACAGAAAAATTGAAGCCAAAGCAGGCAATCAAGGCGTTGGCACAAGTAGCGCGGCAGGTGTACAAGGCTGCTCCGCTTGCTGTAGTAGTCAAGCTGATTGATGCGGTGATTGATGCTGTATTGCCGCTACTGACCGCCTATTTGGTGGCACAGGCAACGACCGCGCTGTTGGATGCATATAATGGCGTGAGCGGGGCGGGCGATAGAGCTATCGAATTGGTCATTGCGACCTACATTATTGGCCTAGCCGGTTTGGTATGGAGTACTATTTCCCGTTACATCAGTGAGTATGCCCAAATGCG
>CALEKV010000193.1 GCA_937902525.1 uncultured Candidatus Saccharibacteria bacterium
TTTTAACGAAAAAGATGTACGGCCAATGGGGCGGACGGCTAGGGGTGTACGTGGCGTACGGTTAAGGCCCAACGATACCGTTGTGGGTATGGACGTTGTGGTTAGTGACGGTCAGCGACTACTGGTGATTAGCCAGAACGGCTACGGTAAGATTACTAAGGTGGCTAATTTCCCAGGACATAAACGCGGTGGGGTCGGCATTAAGGCGGCGGTGGTGACGGCTAAAACCGGCCCGATTAATTCGGTGCAAACAATCAACGAATCGATGGATGAGGCGTTGATAATTTCGGCGAACGGCCAGACAATTCGCGTTGCTCTAAAGGACATACCGTCGCTTGGTAGGACAACCCAGGGTGTGCGTATTATGCGGTTGGCAGATGGCGATAGCGTGTCGTCAATCGGTTTAATAGAAGAAAAGCCGGACGACGCTAATGATGATGTAGAAGACAACGCGCTTGCTTCATAGTAATATAAGTATATGCAAAAATACGTTTACTTGATTACGCCACTGATTGCCTGGGCAATTGCGCAAGGTTTAAAGCACTTGTTTGTGCGTTATAACCGAAAGCGTAAGATTATCGATCAGCCTAAGGTTTCGAGCGTGTTACTGCCCCTAGCACCTTCTGGCGGCATGCCGAGCGCTCATTCGGCGACGGTGGTTGCGTTGGTGGCAATTATTGGACTGATGGATGGCATTCATACCTCAGTGTTTGCTGTTGCCTTGTTGTTTGCGGCGGTGGTTATGTATGATGCGATGATGGTGCGCTATTCGAGCGGTGAACAGGGTGAGGCGATACTATCGATACTGAAGGAGATGAAGGCTGGGATAAAACGCCCTAAAGTTGCTAAGGGACATTTACCAATCGAAGTTGCCGTTGGCGCGCTGATTGGTTTATGTACAGCGGCTGTTGTGTTTTTCATTACAATATAATTGTATGAAAGTGTTGACAGGCCATAAATGGGAGAGTATAGTGGACAACAGTCTGGTCGCGGGAAAGCGATAAACTGTGAATGGAGTTGAACAGATGCGAGTGTATTTTAACAATTAGGTTGTGCAATTATCATCGTCAGTCTATTTTTGAGTAGACGTCCGCTGAAAAGCGGACATCTTTTATGGAGAGTTTGATCCTGGCTCAGGATGAACGCTGGCGGCGTGCTTAACACATGCAAGTCGAACGGTAACGGGTCCTTCGGGATGCCGACGAGTGGCGGACGGCTGAGTAACGCGTGGGAACGTGCCCCAAAGTGAGGGATAACTTCGAGAAATCGGAGCTAATACCGCATATGATCTTCGGATTAAAGAATTTATTCGCTTTGGGAGCGGCCTGCGTCGGATTAGATAGTTGGTGAGGTAATGGCTCACCAAGGCGACGATCCGTAGCTGGTCTGAGAGGACG
>CALEKV010000194.1 GCA_937902525.1 uncultured Candidatus Saccharibacteria bacterium
GCCATGGCGCTGTTGGTCGTACCAAGGTCGATTCCGATAATTTTACCCATTGTTAGTTCCCCTTTCGCTTAGGTGTAGCACGTTGATTGCTGGTACATATTTTAGCACTCTTACGTAAAGACTGCCAATAGCCTCAAGTGTATATATAATTAGCACTCATGTCAATAGAGTGCTAATTAGTCGTCTCACGAACGTGGAAGCGTACGTATCTATACGTTATGCAGCAAAAAACGCGTAATACCGTCCAATACCGCCTGGCGTTCAGGCGGCAACGACGCCAAGTCCGCATCGATCTGCGGCTCTTTCGGCCGCATTTCTTCTGCAGTCGGATGTGCTGATTTGGCTTGGTTAAGAGCGTCTTCAAGCCTTGTCTGCTGCAATCGAACTGCCTCTAGTCTTGGGCTTTCTCCCATTTCTAAAGATCTACTAAAAGGTACATATCCCATGAAAAACTATCATTTCCTTCTTAAACTAGTGTTGGTATTTGCATACCCAACTTCTCATTATAGCACAATTATTATTTACTTGTCAATAGTGATGATTCGTCCTGCTACCTGTCTGTATCGTAGCCGCCTTGGGCGAATGTCGCTTCATCTACCAGGACATTGCTAAGATTTATTTCCGGACAGAGCGAATAGGTACGCCTTTCTTCGACAGGAGCAACCTGCGGAAGTATCTCTGCCAGAAGCTGGCAACGTGCCGGACGGGGCTGATTGAGAGCGACAATGATTTTATCTGCATCCGGATGACTATCGATGAGTTGCTTGTCGATGGGGTCATCAAGCTTAAACCGCAGACTTTCTACTGCCGTCTCGCCATCACCACCGAAGGTCCCTTCGCGGTGTATACAAGTAGGGCACAGGTTTTCGCGCATACTGTTAGCCTTTCACGCGGACCATGGCGTGGCGGACCACCTCGTCGCCTATCTTGTAGCCGCTCTGGAGTTCTTCGCTGACGGTTTCCTGTTCGCCGTCGCCTTCTTCCATGCTGATCGCTTCGTGGTACTTGGGGTCGAATGGCTGGCCGACGGTCGCGATGCGCTCGACACCCATGTCGGCGAGAGTTTTCTCGAACTGCTTGACGATGCCTTGCACGCCTTTGACGTACTCATTGTCGGCAAGCTCGGCCGGCACGTGCTTGAGTGCCCGTTCGAAATTGTCGATGACAGGCAACAGGTCTTTCACGACATGCGCTTTCACGGTAGTGCGCAGGCTCGCCACCTGCTCCTCGTGACGCCGGCGGATATTCATGATATCGGCGCGCTCACGCTGCAATGCTTCGGTCAGCTCACCAATCTGCTGCTGCAGATCATGGGTCAGCGCCGCTTTACCGGCGGCCTTTACTTTCTTGGCAGCATCATGCTGTTTTGGGTCTGGCTTGGTGCTCATAAGAGTACCTCCTCAAGGGTTTTGCCGGCGTGTGCAACGAGATTCATGACATCGCGGTAGCTCTGGCGGGTCGGGCCGAGTGTTCCGATGTAGCTGTGGTCACTGAACGGGCTGCGGAACCGGCTGATGACGAGGCTGACATTGGCACTGCGGCCGATGGGATTTTCCGCGCCGATGAACACGCTAAGCGGTTCGTTCGGCGCTGCTTCGCGGAGCCACGGCTCGAGGTTGTCGAGCAGGTTTGCTACCTGTTGGACTTCACGGGAACTCACGAATTCGGGCTGGCCGAAGAGATTACCGAGGCCGCTGATGTAGAGCTGGTTACCGATGGTCGCGATACCGAGGTTGTGCGTCAGCTCCACAAGAGTATCGACGGCGTTACGGATCGCCCGTTCCGGCAGGCCGCCGTCCTCGAGACGGGCGGTCAGAGCACGCTCGGCGCGGGTCTCACGCTGCACCGGCTCCTGTTCGGCCAGCTCGTTCACGTAGGCGCGGTAGCCCTTGTCGGTCGGAACACGGCCAGCGCTGGTATGCGGCTGGGTAATGTACCCGAGGCGCTCAAGCTCGGCCATCTCAGCACGAATGGTCGCGCTGGAGACATTGAACACTTTCGCGAGTAGGCTACTGCCCACCGGCACCGCCACCTCGGCATACTGTTCGATGACAGCATGGAGAATTTGCTTTTGTCTAGGAGTCATGACATAAGTATAGCATACTGGCACTCAAAAGTCCAGAGTGCCAGATTCCTAACGAGCCAAGTACTTT
>CALEKV010000195.1 GCA_937902525.1 uncultured Candidatus Saccharibacteria bacterium
AGATTCCGAAACGTGACTGGAGTTCAGACGTGTGCTCTTCCGATCTAAGTAAGCTACAAACTGGATTGGTTTGACCAAGCAGCGGACCCTGATTGGCGGGGTTATTATGAGCAAAAGGCGGACGGAATTTATTTGGATATTGCTGGATTTAACCGACACCTTATGGAACAGCTTGGGGTTTTGTCGCAAAATATCCATATTTCTGCGGTAGATACAATGCAGAATCCTAATTATTTTTCGCATGCCGCGGGTGATACTAGTGGGCGCGTTGCCGTTGTGGCCGTTATGCGTTAGGCTGTCAGGTTTTATTTTACAGATATGTAATAACTAGCACCGTTTGTATAATAAGTATCACCCGCATTTGTGCTGCACGTGCCGTCGCTAAATTTAGTTCGCGAACTGGACTCAAACCGGTACACTAACATATACCATTGCCCTGAGGCTTGGCCGCACGCCGCCGCTGTGTAGTAGTAATAAGAGTATCCGTAGCCTGTTGCTAATGTTGGATCGCCACTATTTTTTGGGTCTTTTGGCAGGTCGTCAATAACCGGACCGCCGGGGCCGCCGTTTAGTGCCGTGGAAAAAGTAGACCAGTTAATGTTATCGCTACGGTAAGTTGCAGCAGGGTACGTGCCATTATCATCGTAATATTGTTCCAGCGCTTTGGTTATATTGGAGATGTCTGAACGCCGTATGGCATCGCGCGAGCGGCCTTGGACGCCATTATAGCCAACCACTACCACGGCTACCAAAATACCCAAAACAATAATTACGGTCATCAACTCAATAATTGTGAAACCGCTCGTGCTTTTTTTCATAACTTCAGTATATGTGAACGGCGGTGTAAAATCTACCACCTTTGGTATACTGGTAAGTAATGGGAAAAAATTTATATATTACAACTGCGATTCCGTATGTGAACGGTGCGCCGCATATTGGCCACGCGATTGATTATTTGTTGGCTGATATTTGGGCGCGTTATTGGCGTCAAAACGGCAAGCCAGTTCGGTTTCAGGTTGGCACCGATGAGCATGGCAATAAAGTCGCTGCCAAGGCGGCTGCCGAGAACCTAACGCCCCAGGCTTACTCTGATAAAATGTCAGATGGTTTTAAGCAGTTTATCCAAAAGATGAATGTGGAATATACCGATTTTATCCGCACCACCGACCCTCATCACATTGGCGCGGTACAGTATATTTGGCAACAGCTATTACCACATATTTACAAGGGTGAGTATAAAGGTTGGTATTGTGTTGGGCATGAAGCTTTTTTTACCGACAAAGAAGTCGAAGAAACTAATGGCATTTGCCTGGACCACCAGGCGCCGTATCAGCAGGTGACAGAAGAAAATTATTTTTTGCGCTGCAGTGATTTTACTGAACAAGTGCGCACGGCCATTGAATCAAACAAAATGAAAATTATACCAGAGTTCCGCGCCAAAGAGTTCTTGGAGCTCATGAAAGATGGCCTAAAAGATGTATCCATTAGTCGTCCGCAAAAAACCTTAACATGGGGTGTGTCAGTGCCGGGCGACCATGATCAAGTGATGTACGTGTGGCTTGATGCCTTGGCTAATTACATCACCGTGCTTGGCTATCCAGATAAACCGGGCTGGCAAGATTTTTGGCCGGCCGATGTGCAGGTGATCGGCAAAGATATATTACGATTCCATGCCGGCATTTGGCCGCCAGTTTTACTGGCACTTGGATTGTCTCTGCCCAAAAAAATGTTAGTGCACGGCCATGTTAATAGTAACGGTGCCAAAATGAGTAAAACGGTTGGCAACGTGATTGACCCAAATCAGATTATGGATGAATACGGAGTGGATGCGTTTAGGTACTATTTTGCCCGTCATATTCCTACGCAAGATGACGGCGATTTTACTTGGGATAAATTTGAAGCCGCTTATAATGGTGAACTCGGTAACGACCTTGGCAACTTAGTGCAGCGCGTAGCCAGCATGTTACTGCGCTATCAGGCTGGTGTCATTGGTGATAAGCCGCAAAGCCAACATGATGTTGGGCCATACCGCGAAGCGATTGAGCGTCTGACCTTTGATCGCGCCCTAGGCGAAACCTGGGAGACTATCAGGAGTATTAATCAATACCTAGAAACCGTTAAGCCCTGGGAGATTGCTAAGGCGATGCAGCACACCCCTGAAGAAAAGGAACATTTGGAAGAGGTGTTAGCCTATGCTGCAGGCATGTTGCTACAAGTTGCCAATCAGCTGGCACCGTTCATGCCAGCCACGGCGGCCGAAATCCATCGCCTATTTAGCACTGGCGTGGTACCGGGTGACATAACGCCGCTGTTCCCGCGTTTGTACTTACATACGCCCGATCCGCGGACGCCCAAAACGGGAGTGTAGGTAGCAAAATGCTTGTCGATACACACTGTCACCTGCACGACAGTCAATTTTATCCCAATGGCAATGCGGACGCTTATCAGCGGTCGATTGAGGCTGGGGTGGCCATGGTGTGCGTGGGAACAGACACACGGAGTAGCGCCGAGGCTGTTGCGTTTTGCGAAGGCCATCCACTTACCTGGCCGGTAGTGGGTGTTCACCCCCATGAAGCCGCGCACAGCTGGTCGGGTATCAGGCAGTTATTGATTAACCACCGTAAAGCAATCATTGGGGTGGGTGAAATTGGGCTGGATTATTACTACAATCATAGCTCAAAACAGGTACAACAGGAGGCTTTAGAAGCACAAATTCAGTTGGCGCTTGATAATGATTTGCCAATTAGCTTTCATGTCCGCAATGCTTTTGATGATTTCTGGCCAATTTTTGATAATTTTAACGGTGTTCGCGGTGTTCTGCACAGTTTTACCGATACAGCCCAAAACGCTGAACAGGGCTTTATGCGTGGATTGTTTGTGGGTCTCAACGGCATCAGTACTTTTAGCAAAGACCCCAAACAAGTGAATTTTTTCACAACTGTACCTCTTAAGAGTATTGTGCTAGAAACGGATGCCCCATACTTGACACCAAAGCCTTTCCGTGGTAAAATGAATATACCAGCATATGTGGGTAGCGTAGCGGAGTTCCATGCGCATGCCCGCGGTATGTCCTTACAGGCTCTGTCTAGCGCTACAACTGCAAATGCAGAAGTGCTGTACGGAGTTAAATTCAGTGAGCAGTACCAACAATTACACCCCGGCACTCCCTAGCCAGGCAGATACCTGGCCTTTTTCACATTCTGTTTATATACCTGACCCCGATGAAGATATCTACGATCTATTCTTAGGCATACAAGAGGAAATCGATACCCTGAAGGCAAAGGGTGGACAAAAGTCGTCTAATGAGGTATCATTGGCCGTGCAAGGCAGAGAGCTGCAAAATTCTCTGTCATCTCGGGAGACAATAATGAATACTTATCCTTTTTCACCACAAGAGGCCGATGAGCTGATTGACCCCGCCCATAAAGCGTATGCGGAGGCGATTTTTGTTGCCGAACCAGGCCATGCAATAATACCTAGTACTGAGCACAAGCCTCAGGTGACCGAGTTAGCGGTGCAGGCCCAAATTGCCGCAACCAACGAGCCAGCACCTGGTTTTGAAGATATATACAAAGCGGTAAAACAAAGTGATCGTTACATACCAGCCAGTCCTGAAGTCAGCCAGTATGCAGCCGCACAGGGACAGCAGGTCACAGGAGCAGCAGAGCGCTTTGGTCACGTAGCAGCAACCGGCACGGTTGACGACTTGGAGCGCGTAACAGTAGAAGCTGGACGCAAAATGAATTTACTCGAGGCGTATTCAGTGAAGATACAGAGAGCGCGCGGTCAATGCGTTGGCGCCCCGCGGGGCAGCGTGTCATTGCCGCAGGAGTGGCTGTAATGAATCTACGCAGGGTTATTTATACGTTGTTTGGTGATACAGACACGACAGTTCCGGTTAACCTATCGGCAATGGTCCGTAATAACCAGCCGTACACCGAACGTGAGCTGATTGAGATGGAAAGCAAAATCGGCGCTCGCTTGTTTGGGACAATACCGGATGGCCACCGGCGTGAGTTTTTTTGCCTAGATAACAATAGCTGGATCTGGTACGAAGAGTGGCGCGAAAACGGCTATACCCATAAAACGACTGTCCGGTACGAAATCCAAGCCGCAGGAGTGTTAAAAGTGCAAGAAGGCGCACGGTATAGTTATTTGGAAGGCACTGAGTTGGATAATTTTATTCAAGCGGTCAAGGCGTACCACGACACTGTGCTGCCAGTTTTGTATCATAAAAACCCAGCCGTTGCATAACTGCTACAATAGTATTGTGGAGCCTGAGCCAATAATTTATCTTGACCATGCTGCCGCCACGCCTGTGGCGGATTTTGTGTTGGCCGCCATGCAGCCTTACATGACCGATAAATTTTATAACCCTAGCAGTCCGTACGCTCCGGCTATTGCTGTGCGGCGCGATTACCAAGCCGCCAAAGCGCAACTTGCCGCAGTAATTGGCGCCAAACCCGACGAGATTATTATGACCGCTGGGGCTACGGAGTCAATTAATTTGATGTTTAATAGCGTGCAAGGGCATGTTATCACCAGTAATATTGAGCACCAAGCGGTGCTAAAGGCGGCATTGCTACACGAATATACTTATGTTGGGGCGGACAGCAAGGGCACGGTGAGTCCTCGGGCCGTTGAGAATGCATTCAGGCCGGATACGGTGCTTGTTAGCATTGCGCTGGCTAATAATGAATTGGGCACCATACAACCGCTAAAAGATATCGCGATTGTGGTTGGCGCGGAACGTGAGCGCCGCAAGAATGCTGGCGAGCGCACCCCCTTATATTTTCATACCGATGCTTCTCAGGGCGCGGACTTGCTTGATTTACACGTTAGTCGCTTAGGGGTAGATGCTATGACGCTAAATGCCGGGAAGGTGTACGGCCCTAAGCAGGTTGGATTATTATGGACAGCTAGCCATGTCGCATTGACCCCAGTTATGGTTGGTGGCGGCCAGGAAAGCGGCTTGCGTAGCGGCACCGAGAACGTGGCCGGCGCAGTTGGCTTTGCCACAGCGCTAACGGCAGTCAATGCACACCATAAGGCCGAGGGCTTGCGGTTAGCGAGCTTGCGCGACATGTTGCAGCAACGGCTAGTGGGGGCATTCCCAAATGCGGTGGTATCGGGCAACCCCAAAAAACAACTCCCTAATTTTTTGCATATTTCGTTCCCCGGTTTAGATGCCGAGCGGCTGCTGTTTGCGTTAGAAATGCAGGGCGTGCTGGTGGCTACTGGTAGCGCTTGTGCGGCCAATAAGGGAACGCGCAGCCACGTATTGACCGCCATTGGCTTGGAACCGGCTGTGGCCGACGGTAGCTTGCGGATGACCTTAGGGAAACTAAGTAATGAGCAGTCTATATTGCATGCCGCAGAGAGTATAATAGGAGTAGTTAATAGCGAACGAAAAAGGGTGGGACAATGAAATTAATTAAAATTGTGCTAGCTGGTATTATCCTTTTTTTGCTCGTGACCTTAGGTGTCACGCTATATTTAGGGCCGGATGATTTGCGTTTTTGTACAGCGCCAGTTAATGATCAAGCCGGCAAATGTGCGCCCGCAGATGCCATCGTGGTAATTAGCGGTGGAGATACGGTAGCCCGTACCAATGAGGCGATTGATTTATATAAAAAAGGTTGGGCACCAGTGGTGATTTTTAGCGGTGCCGCAGCGGACAAATCAGGTCCATCTAACGCTAAGGTCATGCAAAGACAGGCGGCCGATGCTGGCGTGCATAGTGGCGACATGATGATTGAAGAACAAAGTAATACCACAGATCAAAATGCCGAAAACGTTATGAAAATCGTGAAAGGTAAGGATTATAAATCTATTATTTTAGTGACTAGCGCTTATCATGAGCGCCGTGCTTTGCTGCAATTTGATTTTTATTCACATTTGTCATCGACCGAAAAGGTGGATATCCGCCCGCATCCAGTTGC
>CALEKV010000196.1 GCA_937902525.1 uncultured Candidatus Saccharibacteria bacterium
ACCCATCAGCCGGTCGGATATTTCAACTTGTTCTAATAGCTCCTGCGCGGTAAATCGCCGGCGGTCAGGTAGCTCTACCCATTGACCGCTATCGGGTGACGACAATTCATCAACGGTATGGACAAGCCGGCGCCAATGCAACTTATTGCGGATATCGGCAGAATCAGCAGGGTTCACGCGCGTGTAGTGCAAAACGCTGCAGTTTTTAAAGGCATACGCCGATTCTTTATCCAGCGCCTCCCATTCTTCGGGCAGCATGCGCTCAATCGCGTAACGCCATACATTCATGGCGTCGCCGTGGGTAACAAATAGCACTTTGCCATCAGGATATTCGCGCGCCAAAGTCGCTTGCATATCACGCACTCGGGCGTACACATCCATTAAACTTTCGCCACCGGCCAGCCGGGCATACCAAGGGTTTAACTGTTTTTCCTTTGCCACAAACGGAAAGAATTTTTGTTGGTCCGCCCGGCTCATGCGGCCAAACTCACCCCAGTCACGTTCGATTACGCGGTCTTCATGCGTCCACTTAACGTCTTGGCTGCCGCTCAAATGCGCCGCGGTTTCGCGTGTACGAATAAACGGCGAAAAGTAGCGCACATCAAAATAGTCCAGCCCGTTAAATTCTTGACGCAGCCACTCACCGGCGTTTTGCGCCTGGGTAATACCCCGCGGCGTCAACCTGTGGCGCCAATCAGCGCGCGCATTCACCAAGTCCATATACGCGGCATCACTATTCCCAGTGCTTTTTTGAGCAATATTTGCTTCTGATTCACCATGACGCACAAATACTATTTCTAATGGCATTGTCATTGCGTACTCCTTCGTTCCTATAGCCACTATATAGGGTGGCAAGTTTTTTGTAAATAGTGTTGACATGACACAAACATTACCGTACACTGAAGATATTAGTTAGTGTATTTTGTACATTAAGTACAGAAAGCGAGGTACTATGAAAACAATCGACACCCCAAGCCGCACTTACAGTGAAGTCGTGGCAATCAACGTGGATATCCAAAATGACTTTTGTGAAGGTGGCTCATTGGCTGTTCAGGGCGGCGCAGCAGTAGCACAAAAAGCGACAGAAATTAATAATTGGGTTGCAGAAAATGGCGGCCTAGTTGTTGCCACCGGAGACTGGCACCCTGCCGACACTGCACACTTTGCTAGCAACGGCGGCCCTTGGCCAGCGCACTGCGTGGAAAACACGGCAGGCGCAGCTTTTTACCCCGACTTAGTGTTACCACAAGGTGCGGCAATTGCTTACAAAGGCCAAAGCAAAATCGATGATGGCTATTCTGGCGCCGAAGCGCTGCTGCAACCGGACAGTGTTATGGCCGATATTGTGCACGACCTTCCGCGCGAGCAGCAAACCGTCGCATGGTCATTAGAGCGAATCATTATGGTTAACGCCGAGCTTGGCAAGCGAACACTGGGACTACTATTTGGCATTGCCGGAGACTGGTGCGTGCCGGCTACCGGCGAAGGTTTAAAGCACCTGATTGGTCCTAACTTTGAATTAGTGTACCTACCGCAAGCAACGGCTAGTATCAACCAGACGGTTGCTGATAAAAAACAGGCGGCCCTGCAACAAGCTGGCATGATTGCAATGAGCATTGCCGAACTTAAAGCAAATGTCATCATTGACAAAGGCAGATTGGAACGATAATCATGGAAAAGCTACTAAACATTCAGGACCAATACAAATTCCCCATGGGCCAGCTGATATATGAACAGGAGCCCGATGCCGTGGTAACGTTTCAGATGCATAATCGCAAAAAAGACATGCGGATTGCGGATTATATTGAGCCGCAAGAACTGCAGGAATATTACGATGATTTACGCGGCTTAAGTTTTAGCCCCGAACAAATTGCAACTTTAGAATCGCAAACAGACAAAAAATATACCAAGGAATTTATGGGGTACCTGGCAGCTTTTCGCTTGCCGGAAATTGAGGTATTTATTGACCCAACCAACAATGATTTATCTGCCAAAACCACTGCGCCCTGGAATGAAGCATCGCTGTGGGAAATCCCAATGCTTTCGGCTATCCCCGAACTTTATTACCCGCGTTACATCGCCGCTAACGGCGGCAACATGGCCGCAGTTTGGAATGAAGGCGACCGGCGCCTGAGTGACATGATTGAATTAATGAAAGCTAATCCGGACGTAAAGTTTGCGGAATTTGGCACACGCCGCCGCTTCAGTAGTGACTGGCAAAACCACGCCGTGGAACGGTTTGCTACAGAATGCCCAGATAATTTACTAGGTACATCTAATCCATGGCTGGCGGCAAAATACAACATTCCGGCTGTTGGCACCAATGCCCACGAGCTGCCTATGGTGTACGCCGCCTTACAGGAGTCGCGCGGCGGCAATCCGTTGGACGGCCAAAAGCGCGTAATCGCCAACTGGCTGGAGCGCTTTTCTACCATGCCGGTAGTACTAGCGGATACATTTACCAGCGACATAGCACTGCACGACCTGACGCCCGAACAATACGACCAAGTAAAAAGTTTCCGGATAGATTCGGGCGACGAATACGAAATTGGCTACAAAATTATACGCGAATTAGCCAGGCGCGCAATTGATCCATTAAGCCGCAGCCTATTCCCCAGTAATAGCTTAACCCCACAAAAGGCCGTTGCTATTGCGCGCGAGTTCCAGGGCAAAATCAACACCGGTTTTGGCATTGGCGGCAACGCCGTTAACAACATGGGCTTTGATAAACACACCAGCCTACCAAATTTAAATATTGTATCAAAAGCCATTGAGGTAAACGGCCACGGAACAGTAAAATTAAGTGATGACAAAGGCAAGCATACGGGTAACCCGCAAGATATCGCACGCTATAAGCGCTATGTTGCCGAGCGCCTGCACGAACCAATGGCGGAGGCGGCGTAATATGGTTGAAACGCTACACCTACCAACAAAAGAACGGACTGCTGAATTTAACGCACAAGGCTTGCAAACCGACGAATTGGGGCGGCCAATCCACCCGTGGATTGCAGCGCGCGGCAAGGAATTCCCGGAACAATCCGAACTATGGCAATGGGGGCCAAACGCCGCCGCTGACGCCATTGTGTTTAACCAAGATAAACCCCAAGTTTTGCTGATACAGCGGCGCGATGGCACTTGGGCAAGCGCCGGCGGGTTTATTGATGCTACCGATAAAAGCCCCGCCCACGCTGCCGCGCGCGAAGCCTGGGAAGAAGAACGCATCCGCTTAGACCCCGCCGAAGCATTGCCGGTGTACGAAGGCATCGTGGCCGACACGCGCTCCGGCAAATACAGTTGGACCACCAGCGCCGCGTTTTTGTGGCGAACAAGCATAAAACTTGACACTCTATCGGCTGGTGATGATGCGCAAGGGATTCGTTTAGCCAATTTGGCCAAAGTAAGCCAAGAGGAATTATCCGGTTCACACCAGTTTATGATACAGCAGGCCATCGAACGCTATGGTACCTTGCTCGAAAAAACCCTTTATTTTGCAAACCGTATTGGTGATGGCACACAAGTAGCCGATGGCCATATGAGCTACAATAAGCGCATCAATTTCCTGCCAACACATGATGCAGTGTTTATAAAAAAGTTTGCACCCGCCGAGTTCACCGACAAAGATCGCGCTGCCCGCTCACTTTTATACTTGCAAAAAGAGGCCGACACTTACAAATTGCTTAAAAATAACGAATATCCATATACCCCCGAACAAGCCGGGTACTATGATGGACTATTGGTAATGGAGGCCCTTTTGGGAGAACGCGACTGGACATGGCGGCACCCCAAAAGTAGCGAATCCAAAAATCAGTACATCGCTGACACATTTGAGGCTTTAGGCACATTGTCCGAAATTGCCCTACCGCAGGCCACTTCCGAAATTAAATCATCGTTTGTTTCGTTTGCAGGGGAGGGTTGGGATATGTACGATTACGACAGCAAGCAAAAAATTATTGATAAACTACACACCTACGCCTGCGAAGTCCAAAACGATGAGTTATCCAATGCCGCCTACAAACTAAGTGATAACCTGGATGATTTACGCGCGGCGTTTTGCACCACGGATTATGACCAGCCAATGGTAATGTGCCACCACGATTTTAGGGAATCAAATTTTGCGTGGCACCCCCAGCATGGCGTTAAAATCATTGACTGGAGTTGGGCCGGACCCGGCTTAAAAAACAGTGACGCAACCACGTTTTTAATCGACCTGCACAAACGCGGCGTAAATGTTGCACCACACATGGAACGTTTCAATAAAGATCACGCCCTTATGATGATTGGATTTTGGCTAATGCACAGCACCTGGCCACCTTGCGGTAACACCGATGTTCGGTTCCAGCAAATGCACTCAGCCGTGGCCGCTTATAGTTTGCTTGGTCAACTCCAGGGTTAGTAGGCGGGTTGTTCTAGCGCTGGTTTTGGTCGCTCAAATACACTTTCAGGTTATCCAATAGCTCTTGTTCAGTCTGCCACACAAACGTTGTGTCCGCCACTGTTGGTAAGTACGTTTTACCCACGCTGCTTTGGTGCTGAGCCAGAATGATTTTTTTGCCCATGGCTACCGCTGCGCCAATTTCCATTAACATACCCTCACTGCGTCGTTCTGATGTATTCAGTACCAACACCGCATCGCTAGTTCGCAGTTCTTTTAGGGCAAAGTGTAAAAATTCGCCACCGGTTGCCGCGCGGTCCATCATGCTTCGCCATTCCGGCGCAAAGGTATTTATGTAATACTCTACGCCAAGGCTATCAAAAACACTGCGCAGTTTATTAAGCCGCTCGCGTAGCACTGCAAAATCTTCACCCGTAAACGCATAACTAACAAAAACTTTCATAACTCAACCTCATCCTCGGCCGGCAGGGCCAGTCGCAATAATCTTTCAGCACCGCCTTTTGTCTTTGCAACTGCATAAAACCGTTTAAGGTGACAGAACGTAGCATCGGGCACGCCTGTCGCCTCTGCTAACTCCTGGCCCTCAAGCCCCGCCCAATCTTCCGGCAGTGGATACTTTAAATCAAAGGCGCTATCCGAACGCGAAACTGCTGTCACCCCCCAAGTATCATTAGCGGCATCTGGCGCAATAAAATACAACAAGGCATCATGACCAGCCGCCAACGACTTATAATCCCCCGGTTTGTCCAAAACAACAAAACGTTTATCTTTGGCGCTCGCGACTTGTTCGTTAAAATAGTGCCTCATCCGGATTACCGAACGCTCATATAAAACCAACCTATCCAAAATCTTCCTACCAAGCGCTACGGCCTCACCATACTGTTCATCGTAATCTTCGCCAGAATCAAACAACGGGTTTTCCTGATACAACACATCAAAAATCTCATATGGCCTAACGCCTTCCATTACCGGCTGGCTTATAGCAGTACCGTTGTCATTCGCGTCGACTACCTGCACCAAGCGGGTGGCAACCGCCCCCGCCACCTGCTCATCGCCATCACAAAATTGTACACCATATTTAAGCCACAATAGCCCAAAGGCCGAATACGCAATATTATTTTCACGCACTGGCGCTCCTGGTTGATGATGGTCAAAACGCAAAGTAGCAGAATCGTACATCCGCCCCACATCAAATACCAAATCAGCTGCCGCTATTATATCCGGGTCCCTTGTCCTTGTTATTTCAATCTCAGGGTATAACTTTGTCAGCAAGGCCGCAGAAAACACGTCGTCAGGGTGAAAAGTTCCATTATGTGTCACTGCTTTTTGTATTTCTATCATAACAACTCCAACAGTTCATCCTCGTTGATGACTTTTGTACCGTAATTTTGGGCTTTTTTAAGTTTGCTGGCGCCAACTTTTCCACCAGCCACAAGGTAAGTAGTGTCTTTGCCAACGGCACTTTGGAACGTACCGCCAAGTGCGCGGACTTTTTCGGCAACGGCCTCACGGCTCATGTTTTCAAGCTTCCCAGTGACGACAAAACTTTTACCTTCAAGTTTGCCGGATTTTTTCTGGTTCCGCGGCACAACGCCAAGTATAGCGAATTTATCTAAAAGGGCTAAGTTATCTTCATCGGCAAACCAAGCCACGATACTTTCCGCCACCACCTCACCAATACCATCCACGTTTTTTAACTCATCAATAGTGGCCGCTGCTAAACCATCCAAACTTTCAAACCGTTTAACTAGATCAATCGCCGTCTGTATACCCACATGCCTAATGCCAAGACCAAAAATGAAACGTTCAAGCGGAGGCTGTTTTTTAGCGGCGATACCATCGATTAATTTTTGGGCTGATACCTCGGCAAAACGTTCAAGCTTCAGTAAGCTAGCCTTTGTCAAAGCAAATATATCCGCTAAATCATTGACCAGGCCGGCATCCACAAGCGCCATCACATTTTTTTCGCCAAGCGTGTCAATATCAAGGGCGCCCTTGCTGGCAAAATGACCAACGGACCGTTTTAGTATAATATCCCCCGTTAAGCCTTGTACGCGATAGGCAACATCTTTGCCCTGCCGTTCGAATTGTAGTTCTGGGTATTGGTGCTTCAATGCCTGTTCAAAATCAAATGGCGTAGATCTCTTTGGGCGCAACTCCATAACGACACTCTCAACTTGCGGGATAATATCACCGGCCTTAAAGATTACTACCGTGTCGCCAATGCGCACATCCAGCCGAGTAATTTCATCGGCGTTGTGCAAGCTAGCATGCTGAACGGTAGTACCTGCTACTTGCACTGGGTCAAATACCGCCACCGGAGTGGCCACGCCAGTGCGACCAATACTAATAACAATATCCTTCACGATTGTAGTAGCTTGTTCTGGCGCATATTTATACGCCACCGCAGCCCGCGGCTGCTTACCAGCAATACCAAGTTCATCATATATAGCGCGATCATTAATTTTCACTACCAAACCATCAGTATTGAACGGCAGCTCGTGACGTTTAGCGTCCCAAGTATTAATAAAGTTCATCACGCCAGGTAGACTAAAAAACACTGCCGCCTGGGTATTGCGAGCAACGCCCAGTGCCGTTAGCGCTTGATACGCGAACATATTGGTCGGCACCTCAGCGGCATTATCACGGATTAAATCATAGCCCCTAAAAGCCAACGGTCGTTCGGCAACCAAGCGCGGATCTAGCTGCCTGATAGTGCCAGCAGCCAAATTACGTGGGTTTGCAAATTCTGGCTTGCCCTCAGCGCGCATACGCGCGTTTAATATTTCAAAATCGCGTTTAAGCATAATAATTTCACCGCGAATTTCCGTGCGGCCATGCAAAAATAATTCAAAACCAGACGCATCATGAAGCATTAGCGGCACACTAACAATGGTGCGCACATTTTGCGTTACATCTTCACCCACAAAACCATCACCGCGCGTTACCGCTTGTGCCAATTTTCCGTCTATATATATTAGCGAGCACGCCAGGCCGTCCATTTTAATGTCAGTAAAATATTCGTGCTTTATGCCAGGTGTCAACTTTTCAATCCTTTTAACCCAGGCTTCTACGTCAGTCTTATCAAACACATCGTTTAAGCTAACCATGCGTTTAACATGAGTGACCTTTTCGAACTTATCAAGTACCATGCTGCCAACCCGTTGCGTCGGGCTATCGGGTGTTATTAAACTGGGATATTCAGCTTCGATTTTCTTTAGCTCATTAAACAAACCGTCATACACTGCATCGCTAACACTCGGTGCGTCGAGCACGTGATATTCATAGCTGTATTGACTGAGCAGCTTTTTTAGATTACCGAGCCTATGCTGGGCTGGCGTCATCATCGATAATCCTCCGGTAAAGCAAATATATATATGTCGCCGCCCACATAGCCGTCACCGAACTCATAATCACTGCCACCACCGGTACGATTGGCACACTTTTTATCGCTGATAAGGCATTTTTGAGTGCTACATCGAGCAGAGTTATTGGTATCATCACTGCCGCCCAGGCTAGCACCACCATCAACAGCATCCACAATATTCGATATAAAATACGC
>CALEKV010000197.1 GCA_937902525.1 uncultured Candidatus Saccharibacteria bacterium
TCCGATCATGTGAGTTATGCGGGTTAAGTTTGCGCCGCTGAGTCATGTCGTTGCTAAGCTCCTTTGCTTGAATATAAAAACGAATACTGACAAGCACATTATACACCCAAAACAACAAAATGTCAACAAGCTTGTGTTAAGCGGAATCATTTATGCGTGCGGTCGATAGGTGGAAGCATAATAACTCCTATGTCAGGGTATAGTGTGGTCGTAAAGCCTATCTTAGCCCTAGCCTCAGCTCAAGCGCATCCCAGTCGTATCCATCGAAGGACGTAACATTAATTCCAAGGTGTCGCTTGAGTGTGTTGACTGATTCTGTAGAAGTGCCTTTACGTATGTCAGGATCCTTTAAGACTTCAACTGCGCTGGCTAGCATACTACGGTAATTAGCGGCATAGGCAGCAGCCTTCTCTATATCAGCCCCTATCATTACATTGCGAGCTTCTGTCCATTCAGCGCTACTGTTTCGTGACTCAAAGAACTTATCAATCGAGCTGGCGTGAGCATCGGACAAGTCATTTGCGGTAAGCCGGCCTTCCAAAATGCGACGTACGACTTGTTGTCTGGTGGTTACTTTGCCGTTGTAATTACCGTTTTGTATTAGGTCAAAGGCTTTGTCGTTAATGAATGGCAGGGATTTCATCTTTCCGTTCTTTTGGAATGCGGCTAGCGCCGTAGAACGGTAGGCATGGTTGATGCCACCTGCTCCGGTGCTTTCAATTACATCAAGTATATTACCGGCAGCACCGACCTGGAACACATTTTCAATAGCGGCTTCGCGTGTATATTCATCATTAGCGTCAAAGGTGAGGCTGGTGCCATCGTCACGGACTTTTGGGACGCTTCGGCCCATTGCTAGGTTGAATGTGTCTTGAGAGTTGACTTTGAAGTGCTTCATAATCTCTTGTCTAGCAGACACAAACTCATTGAATTGCTTGCGCTCTTCGGCTATTGCGGTTGCGTGAATTAGTTCGGCTCCACCAGCACCCCTAATGCGCCCAATTTCGACACGTAGCTCTGCATTTGTGTTAAGGCGTTCGGTAACATTACTCTTGTGCTGTGCGTCCGCTAGTCTTTTGGCCATTCCTTCAAAGGCAATATCTTCCGAATCCAACCTTATAGCATTAGCTTGAGCTAGTGCCATGTTGCGTACATTTGTATCGCGAATATTAGCTAGAGCTCTTTGGATGTTGGGGTTAGTCGCACCTTCTGCGATCGTATCGGCATGTAGTCTTTCGAGTGAGTCCGCTTCTTTTTTGGAATAAACTTCGGTTTGGTGCCGCCTCAGTTCGTGTGCTAAGCCCGTAGAGTTCGTACGGCGATACTTATCGTAATCGCCTTTTAGTAGGCTGGTTTCTGACTCATTATCACTCGCCATGTCGCGCGAATAGGTGTACGCGTTACGGTACGAGTTTAAACGGCGATTGCGCCCTAAGCCGGTGCCGCCATTTTTAGCGCGTGCCTCCGACGCGTTTTCAAAACCTTCTTGTTCTAATTTTTGGCGCCGCGCCGTGTCATCAAAACGCTGTGCTGTCCAGCGGAACGGATTATATTTGCGGCCGTCTTGGTTTGCTAAAGATTTTTTACGGTGGTGTTCAGCTTGCCCACTGGTCCAGTTTTTTGCCCTATCAACCAGCCCCTTGTTTTTATTATTGGCAAAGTTAGCTATTGTACCCAGCAACCCTGTACTAAACTTAACAATTAACGGTGTAATAGCCAGGGGTATTAGCTGTGTGCCCTTGCCTAGTAGTATTAAGAATATACTATCACCCGACCCGGCAATGATGGCTGCGCCAGCCAGTACTGCGCCGCCAAACACTAGTGAAAACAATGGGAACATAATGAGCATTGCCACAAAAGTGTCTTTCCATTTATCAAACCACTTTTCGGTTTTTGGTAGCACAAGGGCTACAAAAGCTAAGGGAGATATAATGACGAACACTATCACCAATGCCTGCCTGGCCATAAGTATAAATAGCGCGGTTATCAGCGCCAGTGCAACGCTAATTAGCATACCCATTAGTGTGAACAGCGCCGCCATAAGGCTGCCGCCAGTGGCAACAGAAAAAAGCAACCCGCCCGCCACGATGCCAGCGCCAGCGGTTGCTCCTAATATGCCGCTAGCCAAGTCTTCCCAGCTAACTTGAACATCAAAGCCATTAAGCGACGTGGCAAATGACATTAAAAACTGATAAACGGAGTGGCCTAAAAAGTTAGACAAATCAACGCCCAGGGCGCAAATCCAAAATGATACGTTGACTAATATAGCGGCAATCACTAACCGTGGTAGCATTTTTTTGATACCGTAGTTGGAAATGCCCAGACTGGTGACTTGTGAATATATCAGCACTAAAAATGCAATGATAAAACAGATATTGGCAATGTTCTTGACGGCTTTCCAAATATCAAAAATTGGACCGTTTTGAAGCATGGGTTTGACGTCCAAAAACTGCATTAGCACGCCGTAAATACCGTCTATCATGCCAGCGAGCTGGCTGGTTACTGGGCAGACAATCCAGCCAACACCAGACACCGTACAGGTGCTTGGATTGGCATTTTGCTGGCTTGGCGTGACAGTATTCGCCTGGTCTTGCTGATCAGGTGTTTGCTGCTGTGTTTGTTGTTGCTGGTTTTGTCCTGGCGGCGGGTTATTGGATAACGTAACTGTGGTTGGGCCAGGTATGTATTGGTAAATTCCTTGGGGTGTAACGGTAAAGGCGGCGTATGAAGCAGTGGTGGCTGTTGGGGTAGCGTTGTAGATATATTCAGCTTTACCAGTAGCAGTGTCAAGGTATTCGTAAGCGGTGATATCTTGTGTGGTAGCTAACCCGCGCTGGTCGTTGGGTTTAATAACAACTTGTGTTGTAAAATCCTTACCTTGGTAGCTGAAGCCGTTCCCGTTTGACAGGCGGTAAGCATCTTCGGCAAGGGCGGGTGTTCCTATCCATAAACATGCCAAAATGGCCACGAGCAAACTGGTGGCAAACATAATTAAATTCCGCAGCGATACTCTACCGCGCGGGTTCAGTGTAAGCCTATCCCACATATCGTATTAATGGTATAACGTTAGGGGCAAAAAGTCAAGGGTTGTGTATCTGTTTGATGCGTTAAAAAACTTGTGTAAAAACCAAAAGTAGTATACGATTGCAAGTAGCTATGCAAAAAATAAAACAAATCGGCATGGTGCCAGTGGCTATTATGGCTTTTGTGGCAATAATTGGCGCCGGTGGCTTACTATATGCACCAAGCGCATTAGCGGCGGATACTTTGCAATGTGCTTTTCTACCCCAATCTATTTGTGGTAACACGGGCGAAACAGGCATCATAAGCTTTTTGGAGTGGGTGTTAAATATTATGATTGCCGTCGTGGGCGTGGCGGCCGTTGGCGGTACGGTGTGGGCTGGTATACTGTATCTTTCAGCGGGTGATAATTCGTCACAAGTTCAACAGGCTAAAACGATTATTACTGGCGTGGCTATTGGCTTGCTTATCTTCGGAATAATGTATTTAGCAATTAATTGGCTAGTGCCAGGAGGGGTCTTGTAATGTTGCGCGTTAAGTTGGCGGTATTTTTAAGCTTGTTTTTTATAGCTGTACCGGCAGTAACGGCCGTAGCTACACCACAACCCGTATATGCCTGTGACGGTGATTCCCTGTTTTTGATTCCGGCGTGGTATCAGGGGCTTCAAGAAAATTGTGGTTCAGTCACGATTGGTAGTAACGAAGGCGATTTACAGGATTTTATTATTAAAGTTGCCTTAAATATCGTCAGGGCGGCTTCGGTGATTGCCGGCTACGCAGCTGTGTTCTTTATTATTAAGGGCGGCTACTTATATATTCTGGCGCGTGGCGACACCGGGCGGGTTGGCGCGGCTAAGCAAACGCTCACTAACGCGATTATTGGCTTGATTGTGTGTATGTTAGCGGCGGCGATAGTCACCGCGATTGCGAGTGTAATTTAGTTATGCAACAATTCATGGTTAAACTAGTTGCAGGGATTGTCAATATAGACCTCCCCGGTCCAAAGTCAGATACTGGCCTGCTAGATAGTATTTTAGGTGCGGTGTATTTTTGGGCGGGCATTATTGCGGTGGGCATGGTTATTTTTGGCGGCTTTATGTACGTGGTGTCTAATGGCGACGCTGGCCGAGTGAAAAAGGCTAAAGACACAATGCTGTACGCCGTAATCGGCATAGTTGTAGTTTTAATTGCTTTTGCAATCACTAAGTTTGTGATTGGGGGTGTTAATGGCAGCTAAAGTTTGGGCTGTGGCTGGGTGTTTTGTGGCGTTGGCGCTTGCTTTCGTCGCTATTGCAACCCCTGTCCCAATAGCCAGTGCTTACGAGCTGTTCCCTAGCGGAGCCAGTGAATTTAACGATGACTCACTGACCATCGGTGCCGGTAATTCTGCGGCAAAAAATATCATCAATATGGCCTTAGTAGTGCTTGGCGGCGTAGCGTTGATTATGGTGGTAGTTGGCGGTATTCGTATTAGTGCGGCCCATGGTGACCCTTCCCAAGTTAAGGCGGGGCGAGAAACGGTTCTATATTCGTTAGTCGGGTTGATCGTCGCAATGTCGGCGTATGCGATAATTAATTTTGTAGTTAGCTTTAATTGGTAACACTAAGGAGGATATGTACGTGAATAAAATAAAAACCCTAATATTGACAGCCAGTGTGTTGGTATTACCGCTGCTATTTGCGGCGTCGGTCACCACCTTGCCATCACTGGCGGCAACGTGTACTGGTAAGGATTGTGTCACTGCTGGTGTTGGTAGCGTTGGCGATACCGGCGCGGGCACTGACTTGCAGGCTATTATAAAGAAGATCGTCAATGTGTTATTGTTTGTGATTGGTGCTGTATCGGTCATTATGATAGTGGTTGGTGCCATTAAATACGTTACCGCTAACGGTGATACCAGTGCCCTTACAAGCGCTAAAAATACCATACTTTATGCTGTGATTGGACTGCTTGTTGCGTTAATGGCGTATGCAATTGTAAACTTTGTCGTGGTTCAGTTTGTGCAATAAGCTGTTAACAAAATGTTCCGTATCTGATATAAATAAAAGTAAGCACTTAATCGATCCTAGGAAAGGAATATCCAATGAAACTAACAATTAGCAAACGGCTGCTATCTATCTTGGCGGTACCAGTTTTTGCACTAAGCGTAGCAAGTGTCGCCATGCCGGCAAGCGCTGCAAACATGTCGTTACGCGAAGGTGCGAATAGCGCTAAGGGCGACGACCAAGCGCCGTGTTTGTTCGGTAACGAACCTGGCTGTGAAGGTCAGACGCCACTGTTTAAGACTATTACTAACGTACTACTCTTTATTATCGGTGCCATATCGGTGATTATGCTGGTGATTGGCGGTATCCGCTATACCACATCTGCCGGTGACACCAATGCGGTCACGGGCGCAAAAAATACAATCATGTATGCAATTATTGGCATTATCGTTGCCTTACTTGCCTTTGCAGTTGTAAACTTTGTGCTCAACGCCTTTTTGCCGGCGCCAGGCGCGTAAGCGCTTGACTAAGCTTTTTATAAAAGTAGCCTCCTGTCCAGGGGGTTATTTTTATATGAATTCACAATTAAAAAACCGCGACGTTGGTGGTCACGGTTTTTTAATTTATCAAACTTTGTTTTATTGAATGGTGATTTTTTTAGCTTGTTCTTGCTTGACCTTTTGGAAGCTGATCGTCAGGACACCATCTTTCAGGACCGCGCCGACCTCGTCTTCCTTGACAGGTACTGGCAGTGCTAAGGTGCGACTAAATTCACCCCAGTAGCATTCCTGAATATGCCAATTGGTGGCATCTTGTTCGTCGCTACTACTCATGGTGCCGCTAATGGTCAAAATGCCATCGCTAATACTGACATCTAATTCATCTTTATTGACGCCTGCGGTGCGGGCTTTGACAACTAACTGTTCGTCGGTTTCGTATACGTCTACTGCTAATTGACCGGGGAAATCGTCTTCGGTTTCACTCCAACTTTGGTCATTATTGGTAGTCGCTGAATTTTGCGCTTGTTGCGACTCATCGACGGGTGCGGAGCTGTCATCATTCAGGAATGCGGCAGCCAATTCGTCTTCGATCAATAGATCGTCATTTTGTTTGCGGGCCATGATATCCTCCACTTTTTCTAGGCTCTATTGCTAATGGTTACAGTATAGCGTATGACATAAGGTATAATCAACATATCAAACCAAGGAAACGTAAAAAATACAATGCTAAACCTGCTTGTAAATGCCATTATGCCCCACTACTGTTGTTCTTGCGGAGCAATTGGCGCTGTTTTGTGTGGTCATTGTAAAAATGACATCGTCGCAGACCTTAGCGCACAGTGCTTTTCGTGCTTGCATGTGGTTGGTGTGCGCGGCGCAGTGTGTTTGGAGTGTCGGGTTCATTATAAAAAGGGCTGGTTTGTTGGCTTACACCGTGGCGCCCTGCGTGAAATGGTTGGGGATTATAAATTTGAAAGAATGAAAGCAGCGGGCACTACTTTAGCGGAGTTGTTGGATGAATCCCTGCCACAGCTGCCGCAAGGCACGCTCGTTGCCTGTGTGCCGACCGTGCGGTCGCATGTCCGTCAGCGCGGCTACGACCATGCTGTGTTGATTGCTAAACAGTTTGCCAAAGTACGTGGTATGGTGTATTGCAACCCCCTGTTCCGTGCGACAAACACCCAGCAACGCGGTGTTAGCCGGCGGGAACGCCTGCGTCAAGCCCAGCAGGCATTTTACGCACAAGCCGTAAAACCAGTCACGTATTTGTTGGTTGATGATGTATCAACGACGGGAGCTACCTTAAATTATGCCGCTAAAGCATTAAAAGAAGCTGGGGCTAAGGAAGTGTGGGTGGCGGTTATTACGCGCGAGCCTCTCGACTAATGCGGCCCGTCTTTGTATAATGGCTGGAGTCGTAAATCGACACCAATGGTGTTATTGATAGCGTGGAGAGGTGACCGAGTGGTTTAAGGTAACGGTCTTGAAAACCGTCGTGGGGCAACCCACCGCGAGTTCGAATCTCGCCCTCTCCGCCAAAATAAATAGACCAGCTTGCTGGCCTATTTATTTGCGCAGCAACACCCAATTGTTTGTATTGTTGGTTTCGGACTGCCAGCCCTGCTGTTGTAATGACTTAGTAATCTGACTATCGCCGGGCACGACTGCACACAAAATATGATATGTATTAAATTGCTGTTTTTGGAATTCTTCGTTTTCCATCACCCTCAGGTAGTTGTCCATATAATTTTTGCCGTCTAGCTCCCAGCTTGGCATGCGGCCGTCAATATAAACTTTTTGTTCAGGCGTTTTCCAGATCAAGTAACCGCCAACGTCATAGTGATTAAAAATATTCCCCTTGCATGGTGTGACGCGTAAGCTGGCTGTGGCATCGGCTGGTTGATTATGCTCGGCATTTAATTTTAAGGGGGACTGCAAGGCTACGGCGGCCGATATGGCGGCGAACACTAATAGCGCGTAGCCCGATAACTGCATGGCGGCAATTTTGATAATGTGTTTTTTGCTGAATAGCTGACTGTTTGTGTGCTTTGTGGGTAGGTTAAAATTACCAGCAAACCAAGCCACGCGCGGAATAGACATTAAGCCAAATAATACAAAGTGGCGCAGGCTTAAAAAACTGGCAGCCAGTAAAAATGTATCAAACTTAATAATGCCACGCCATTGTTTATTGAATAAAGCATAACTCACGGCAGATAACCAAAGTATGATCAAGGCGGCCATCGAGGCGTCAATACCCAAGCGCTGCCATTCGTAAATTTTTGTATGCAACGTTTGGTCAAGCAAGGTTGCAAAGATTTCGCGGTATAGCAGCACACCATATGGATTTATTAACGTTGCGGCAACCGATAGCGGTACTATCCAGCTGTCACGCCAGTTGCGTTCGTAAAACAACCGCCACGCAAGGTAGACTAACCCTACCATAAAGCCGCCGTGCAAATTAGCCCAGGCTATGAATAATAGTGGCAAGTAAGCACGGTGTTTGGTAAATAAGCGGTGTGTAATGGCAAGCAGTAACGCCGTCCACGCCATGTCCCTGATGGCAATAAATTGCAGTATGGCCAATACTGAAATGATAATAGCGAGCGCGCTTTTGAGACTATGTTTATTACCGGCCATAAAGAAAATGGCGAATGTCCATAGTGTAGTAAAAAACACAGCAACTAACGCGTAACCGCCAATATTAAATAATAATGCGGTTATAACGTCAGCCAACCATTCATGGTGAATCCAGGGAAAGTTTGGTGCAGTATAAGTAAAAATGTCGGTGGACGGCAGGCCACTAGCCAGGATATACTGCCCTGACACAAGGTGCCACCCAAAATCTGGGTCAATTGTGTACATGCAACGTAATAAAATAAGCAAAAAAATAACGCCAAACAAGGCCGCATTAATAATTGGATTGTAAGATGACGGCTTAGCGAGTTGAGGTGCCGCTGCCACTAGTGCCACCGCCCACCGAGCTTGTTCCGTTGCCGCCCGTTTGGTTGCTGGACGTAAACGCATTGGTTACAAAACCAACTGCCGCGTATGCTAATAAGGCCACAATGATACCGATGATGGCATATAAAATAGTGTTTTTTGCGGCATCAACTTGCTTGGCGTCGCCACCGGAAATCACGTAGCGTAGGCCGCCAATCACAATCATAATCACGGCAATGGCGCCAGTGGCAAAAAGTAATACATTGGTAATTTCGGAAAATATGCCGCCCTCGCCAATCAGGAGGGCCGGTTGGTCGTTACCTCTGGCGGCGGATGCGCCCTGTTGAACTGCTGCAAAAGCATGGTTGGCAAATAGTACGGCGACAACGGTCGTGATTATGCCTAATGTAAGTGCTATGCGTTTCATATACTTTTTTAGTATACAACGATTCCTTTGCCTTTTATGTTATAAATTTCACGCGGTTAGCGCTATTTATACAATAACACCCCTGTACTAAAACCAATACCCGTGGTACAATTATTCAAGTTACAGCCCTTTACTATCCTATCTACAGACCATGCATTTCATCAAACCAAGCTTGCTGTTTGATGAAATAAGAGGAGGCAACGCGGTGCGTGGCAGCTTTCAGGCTTGCTTGGAAGTGAAAGTGTTATAGCGATATTGCCGACGAGGAGGAGTACCCAAGTGGCTGAAGGGGACGGTTTGCTAAATCGTTAGTATGGGGAGACCTGTAGCGGGAGTTCGAATCTCCCCTCCTCCGCCAAATTAAAGAATGGCCCTTGTGGCCATTTTTTAATTTTGATAGGGACAAGATGAGCTCCAGCGGTCTTGCGTAGCAAAACGAGCGCGGAGTTACCCTCCGCCCTCCCTATTCTTTACATATTTCTACTCATGCTATACTAGAATTATGCAACCACAGGATGGTAACGAACAATATCAGACGCCAAGCCCTCAAATAAGCGGTGCGCCTTATCAATCAGTTAATGAAGTGCAGTTAGTCACTGAAGCACCAGTAGACGCACCGGCTCCAGCTGAAGCCGAATCTATTCTTGGCAGTGTGGCGCTTGATAGCGTTGAAGTTGCTAACAGTAGTGTACAGAATCAAGACGATGAAGCCGTGTTGCACTGGGACAGTCCAGAATACCTAACGCACGACCGTGATAAAATATGGTACGTCATTTTTGGCGTTATTACGCTGGCGCTGATGGCCATAGCGATATTTTTAATTAAGTCCGTT
>CALEKV010000198.1 GCA_937902525.1 uncultured Candidatus Saccharibacteria bacterium
CCACCGAGATCTACACTCTTTCCCTACACGACGCTCTTCCGATCTGTTGATGTTCGCTGAAATCATCGAACCCAACCAATAGCACGGTTGTGGCTTTACTGTCGGCAGGGTAAAAGGAATAGGTGCGGCCTGATTTCAGTGCGGCTTCAAACAGGCGCGCATCAAAGTATTCAATGTATATTGGCGCTAGTTTCTCCAGCTCATCAATGCTGTCATAAGCTTGTTCTGGGTTGTCAAATACTAATGCGCATACATCAACGTTCATTGACCTGAATTCACTTTTCAAGATCATTTCGCTAATAATACACAATGTGCCCTGGCTGCCGATAAATAGCGGCGTGAGGTCAAAGCTGCCGTTTTTTTCTTTTACAAAAGCAATGCCGCCGTATCCACTTGTGTCTTCGGGCTTGATTTTTTCAATCGCCGTTTTATGGTCTTCAATTAACGAATCAATGCCGCGGTACAGGTCGCCTTCAAATGTCTGTAATCCTTTTTTCCGACTCAGTTCTTTTTTGCTAATGCGGCCAGTTTGTATTAAATCGCCATTACTTAAAACAACCTCAAGCTTGTCGACAGCCCCGGCTACACTGCCATATTTTCCTGCGTATGGACCAGCCGTGTAGCAAGCCACGCTACCCCCAGCGGTACCCATAGGGTCGCCCAACAGTGGCATTAAGGCGGCCCCTTGCAAGGTGAGCGCTTCGTTCAAGCTGGTATTTGTCACTCCAGGCTGCAATCTGACTAGCCGCTGCTTGCTGTCGTATTCGTAAATGCGTGTCATGTGGCGACTCATGTCTATGACAGCTCCCTTGCCGATAGAGGCGCCTGTCGTATCGCGGCCAGACCCACGCGCGGTAAGGGGCATAATATGACCTTTTTCCGCTAGTTGCCAGCTAAAGCGTACAATTTTACGTATGTCGTTAGTATTGCGCGGATACACGACCATTTCTGGTGTTTGTTCTAGAATACCGTTGTCTGTGCTGGCAGCAAGGCGGTCTTCTTTGCGCGTGCTGACTTCACCTAGCAGGTGATTTCTTAAATATGCCGTTACTTTACTCATGGCTTACCCTCATATTCATTACCTTTATAATAACATAAGCAGTGTTACGGTTCACAATTATTACCCAATCTGTTATACTAACTTTTGTCCAATTTGTAATAATGGTAGATATGGTATCCACATACGGATGTGGTGGCTGCGTGAAACGCAAGTAATCGTAGACACGCTGCGTGTTTGCAAAGCCGTCCAGGATGACGTAAAACTCCAGCTTTACAATACAGTACGCGGATGTGGTGGAATTGGTAGACACGCTAGCCTTAGGAGCTAGTGCCGTAAGGCGTGAAGGTTCAAGTCCTTTCATCCGCACCAACATTAAAACCCGGGAATGTACCCGGGTTTTAATGTTGGTGAGATTTTAC
>CALEKV010000199.1 GCA_937902525.1 uncultured Candidatus Saccharibacteria bacterium
TATCCACCGCTGTAATCTGATATACTTATTGTTATGACTTCGTCACTTCATTTATCTCGCCCTCACGCCATTATGATGGTAGGCCTACCTGGCAGTGGAAAGAGTTTTTTTGCCGAACAATTTGCAGCCACTTTTAATGCGCCATACATTGATGCCTTAACGCTCACATCTTATGCCATAGATATCAAATCAGCAATGAAAATTGTCACTAATTTTGCAGGTCAGATTGCAAAAACTAAACAGACCTTTATTTACGAAGGCGACACCGACAGCCGCGCACTACGCGCCGAGTTTGCGCAATTTGCAAAGTCCAAAGGCTACTCGCCGCTAATCATCTGGGTGCAGGTTGATGAAAAAACCGCTAAAGACCGCTCGATTAAGGCCGATAAAATGGATGGCGACACCTTTAATAATATCGCTAGGAACTTTCAGGCCCCAACGGCTGATGAACGTCCCATCGTAATTAGCGGTAAACACACTTACGCATCTCAAGCAAAAAAAGTACTATCCATGCTTAGCCGAGAACCCAAGCCCAGCCAACAAACCCCCCAGGTCACCGAACGTGCCGTGGCCCAACCGTCAGTACGCCGTTCAATATCAGTACGCTCATGACAAAAAGTTATACAGACCCTGAATTTGGCGAAATAACCATTTCGTTCCGGTCAGGCATGCGCATGATACGTATTAGCGTGAGGGCAGACGGGCGATTAAAAGCATCCGCCCCTAAATACACGCCGCTGATTGCGATCAAAGCAATGGTGACAACGCAGCGGCAGCAAATCCGCAATCTGTTTGGTAAGCACGTTTTACCGGCCGCCTACGCCGACGGCCAGCAAATCGGCAAGAGTCACCACCTAGTGGTTGTTACCGCCAACATCGCCACGCCATCTATCAAGGTGCTAGGACAGAACATCATGTTAAGATTGCCCACCAGTGTTAGCTTAATCGACCCTGACATACAAAGGCTAATCCGTGACACTGTTATTAAAGTTTTGCGCGTTCAAGCCAAAGCCTATTTACCGCGGCGGCTAAAAAATATTGCCAGCAACAACGGCTACACCTACCAGCGCGTGCGCTTCAGCCACGCCGGCACCAGGTGGGGTAGCTGCAGCTCCACTGGCACTATTAGTCTAAATATCGCTCTGATGAAGCTGCCCGATGAATTAATTGATTATGTATTAATGCACGAACTTTCACACACTAAGCACATGAACCACAGCGCTGCATTTTGGGCAGAGCTCTGCACCATGGACCCGCACTACAAACTACATAAGCAACAAATCCACCGACACACGCCTACAATATAGTCAAAAAAGCGGTTGTGGTTTATACTATAACCAAATGAGTAGGGGTGGTATCGTTTCCAAC
>CALEKV010000200.1 GCA_937902525.1 uncultured Candidatus Saccharibacteria bacterium
GGCAGCAACCTGGTGTCGGCGCGCCTCAGTTTGTCACTCGAAATAACACGACACCCAGCGATAGCGCACATCTGAACTTACGCGACCCTGGTCAGAACCAGGCGGGCGGACAATCGGAAGTATCGGTTAACCTGAGATAGGTTGGCGCAATCGTTACCTGCCACGCAGAAGTGTTTTTGCAAAATCGATGATGTTACCAATAATCCAGCCAAATATAAAAGCGGCGATTGACTCAGTGCCTGTTAACGGGTAGCCACTTTGTTTTGCTACGATATATATAATGAGGGTGAGCAGGAATGACGCTATGGCTCCACTCAAGACTGCAGTGGGGCGGGCAATAGTGTTACCAGTGATGTCGCTTACTTTTTCAACAATAGGGTGGTGAATTAACTTACTGAAGCGCCTTTCCGAAGGAGACATTTGTTGGTGTGCCTGTTGCATGATAGATTCGTAAGCCTTATTACGTGCAAGCTTGGTGTCAATTTTATGCTCAGGGTTTTGCTGTGGCGCTATTGATGCTTTTTCAGGCATAGAGGGTTCATGCTCCGCTGCTATTCGTTCAATCTCGTGTCGGGCATTTTCTATAGTTTTTTCTTGCTGCTCCGTGGTGTGCTCAACGCTCTTTGCTTGTTCGTTTTTGGACGCGGGGCGTTCGCTGGCAGGATTAGCTGGCTGTTTGACGCGCTCGTTTTGTAAGTCAGGAGTTATTTCGTTCATATTTGCAATTTTATCTCCCTGCATTAGATTGTCCCCGTGTTGAAGTCTCTACGAATAAGTCGCACCTCTGTTTTTAATTGTCGAGAGCGTGTGTACAGGTAGGTTACCAGGGCGAGTGCGAGTGCGGCGACAATGACATTTGTGGTGGCACCGGTGCGGGGAAGTTCAGTGACTATCGTTTCAATGATTTGTTTTTGCACGGGGCAGTCAACGGCGATGGTGACATTATTGCCGAACGTATTAGACATGCGACAGTCATATGAAGTTGGTTCGCTAACGCCCTTGGCGAGGGCAGGGATGGTGCTCATGATTTGTACGGTAAACATGCGGGTGATTTTCTCACCAGGCTGAATGGTAATTTTTGGCCAAGTGAGGACGGTGGTTTTTGTGTCTGTGTCGGTTCCTTGCGTGCCGCCACCGCTGTCAATAATATTCGCGTACTCGGTTATGTCATCGACTCTTTCAATAAAAGTGAAGTCTGCCGGAGACGTGCCTTTGTTTTCGACGGTTAATCTGTAGATAATTCTGTCGTTTGCCTTTGCGGTAACGTCTTGTGCGGGAGTGTTGTTTTGGGTTATGTTTGTGGCTGTTTTGGTTTGGACTAAATTAGCGGCGCAACTTTCGTCCTTGATCCACAATAGTGACTCGCCTGGACATGGTTGACATTCGGGGTTAATTTTTAAAATTTGTGGATTTTGGGGACATTTTTCAGGAGGAGCAATATGAAAAGTTTTGGCACAATCATCAGAAGTTAGGCTACCAGCAGAGCCGTTAACCGCTACGCGCACGCTATAGTTACCCTCGGAAGACTGGTTGTATACATATATATTACTTGACTGCGATGTGCTAATGGTTTGTTCGGCGACTGTCCGTCCGTTTTTTTGGATAGTATACACATAACCGTTGATTACCATACCATTTGCGGCAAGCGCGGTCGTGGTGAACTGATAATTATTGGCAATTTTGTCTATAGTTAACGACTGGCATGCGGCTACGGGATCGATTTTACAGTTTGGGTCATTGGCGAGCAAGTCAGTTCTGTCTTTGATAGTACACATTTTTGGCGGCGAAGCGCAGTTGGGATATGTACCGGCTTGACCGTTTGGGCAGCGCACTGGCGGGGGCGCTACCTTAAGCACCAGGTTGCCGCACATGTTGAGAATAGCAAACTCCGTGCCGCTTCCAGTTGTCCCCACCAGGGCGTCATAAGTCGATCCGTTTTGTTTTGTATAGGCCAGGGTATCGCTTAAATTGAGCGGACGGTAATAGAAGGTGGCTGAACCTCCATCTGATGTTGGGACAGTGTATGCTCGTTCGCCTTGTGCATAACTGAATCGCGATAAGCGACCCCATGAATAGCCGCCATCGGTGTGTGAGTTCCATTTTCCGTTATTCGCAGCTTGTATATCGTTGCGGTTGATGCCAATTGTGCTCAATAGATCCTTGAGGCTTCCTGTGTTGTTGTCGTAAGAAGATAGAAAATCGTCCTTAGACGAAAAACCGCCGTATATTAGATCGTTTGAGCTGGCGGCGTTGGCACTCTCGGGCGGCTGAAACACCGAAAAAGACTGCACTATCAGTGCGAGTACCAGAAAAACAAGCCCCATTTTACGGGTTGCTTCTTCCTTTTTGAGGCGTTTCGCATAAAATGCTAATTGCCCAACTAGCGCTGGGCTGAATGGCAGGCTTGATATAAGTTTTTTGAACATGATGTTGGCCTTTTGATTTTTATTTCTGTCTATTTACCTCTTGATAGAAAGTTTAGCATAACAAATATGTTCAATACAATAGCTAGCGTGAACAACTGTTTATATGCTATAATGCATATATTGTAAATAAGCAGAACTGACCGTAAAGTGAGGGGAAATGACTAAACAAACAGATAGTGGCTCTTATGACGGGTCTCAAATCCAGGTGCTTGAAGGCCTAGAGCCGGTTCGTAAGCGACCGGGCATGTACATTGGCAGCACTGGCTATGATGGCGTGCATCATTTAATCAAAGAAATCGCCGACAATGCGATAGACGAAGCGATTGCTGGTTTTGCAACGCGGGTTGATATTGTTATCCGCGATGACGGTGGTATTACTGTTACCGACGATGGCCGCGGTATCCCAGTCGATAAACATCCAAAAACTGGTCTTAGTACGCTAGAGACGGTTCTGACCGTCCTGCACGCTGGTGGTAAGTTTGGGGGAGGTGGCTACAAGGTTTCGAGTGGTTTGCACGGTGTTGGTTCGAGTGTGGTGAATGCATTATCAGAGCGTATGGTGGCGGAAGTCGTGCGTGAGGGTCAGCTGTATCAGGTGGCGTTTGAGCGCGGCGGTGTGACCGAACACCTTACTAAGTTGGGCAAAACTGACAGACCAACTGGTACAACTATAACGTTTCACCCTGACCCAACGATCTTTAAAGAGACTATTGATTTTGATTATAAGTGGGTGGTGAGTTATCTACGACACCAGGCATATCTTATTAAAGGAATTTATACGTCGGTCGTTGATGAGCGAACGGGCGATCGACAAGCTTTTTATTTTGAAGGCGGAATTAAAAGTTATGTCAAGACACTTAATACTGGTAAGGATGTACTTGGCGACGATATTTTTTATGTTGAAAAGATGGTTGAGGATTCTGGCATAGAAATAGCTGTCCAATATAACGACACATACACTGAGACGATTCGTCCGTTTGCCAATAACGTCCTCACGCCAGATGGCGGTACCCATGTGGTTGGTTTTCGGGCGGCGTTGACGCGTGTTATCAACGATTATGCGCGCAAAAGCGGTTTGCTTAAGGAAAAGGAAGAAAACCTAAGCGGTGATGATATTCGTGAAGGTTTAACAGCGGTGATACTGGTTAAATTGCCTGATCCTCAATTTGAAGGTCAGACAAAGAACAAGCTTGGCAATCCAGAAGTTCGACGGTATGTAGAGCAAGTAATGAATGAGTACTTTGCTTATTATTTAGAGGAAAACCCAGCTGCCGCTAAGTCTATTGTGGGTAAAGCCACACTTGCGGCTCGGGCGCGTAAAGCGGCGCGCGCCGCCCGTGATAACGTCATCCGCAAAGGGGCCGTGGATGGGGCGAGCTTGCCAGGTAAGCTCGCTGACTGCTCAAGTAAAAACCCTGACGAATGCGAGCTATACATAGTAGAGGGCGACTCTGCTGGCGGTTCGGCAAAATCAGGTCGTGACAGCCGGACGCAGGCTATATTACCACTCCGCGGTAAGGTGTTAAACACCGAGCGCGCCCGTTTAGATAAAATGTATGCCAACCGCGAGATCGTGAGTTTGATTAAGGGCATGGGTGTTGGTATCGGTGATGCCTTTGACATATCCGGTTTGCGCTACAATCGTGTCATTATCATGACGGATGCCGATGTTGATGGTAGTCACATTGCGACCTTATTGATGACATTCTTTTTCCGATACATGCGTGAAGTGGTTGAGAATGGCCATGTCTACTTGGCAAAGCCGCCGCTTTTCTTGCTGAAGCAGTCGAATAATAAGCGTGAATATTTGTATGATGAAGAAGTGCTCTCGACGCGACTTAGCGGTTTGATAGAGGAGCGCAAGGCGCGTGGCGTAGTAATTGATCCGACAGACCCCTTGCCGAAACAGGCGGGCCTTTCAGAGGCAGCGATTCAGCGATATAAGGGCTTAGGTGAAATGGATGCAACGCAATTATGGGATACAACCATGAATCCAGAAAATCGCGTTTTAGTGCAAGTGCGCATTGAAGATGCCGAGAGGGCTGACCAGATATTTAGTAAATTGATGGGTGATGAGGTGGAAGTCCGTAAGAACTTTATTCAGACTCACGCTAAAGATGTAAGTCTTGAAGAATTGGACGTTTAATATGAATGAGGATGAAGTAAAAATGAACCCGGAGAACGATTCGCCAGCTGAGGGCGAAGTGATAGCGCCTATACAAACGCATTCACGATCAGTCGAAGTGCGCACTGTTGAAGATGTCATGGAAGATAGCTTTTTGCGCTATTCAATGAGTGTGATTGTAGAACGAGCGCTGCCTGATGTGCGAGATGGTATGAAGCCGGTGCATCGCCGTATATTGTTTACTATGGGTGAACAAGGCTTAAGGCCGAGTGGAAAGTTTAACAAGTCCGCTCGTATTGCCGGCGATGTGATGGGTAAGTATCACCCGCACGGTGACAGTAGTATTTATGATGCCATGGTGCGCTTGGCCCAGGATTGGGTAATGCGCTACCCGTTAGTAGATGGCCAGGGTAACTTTGGGTCCATGGATGGTGATCCGCCAGCGGCTATGCGCTACACCGAAGCGCGGCTTGGCAAGGCGGGTAATGAACTGCTGTCTGACCTAGACAAGGACACGGTTGATTTTAGGGACAACTATGACGGCAAAGAGCAAGAACCAGTAGTGTTGCCGGCTAAATTGCCCAATCTACTTTTGAATGGACAAGTCGGTATTGCAGTTGGTATGGCGACAAACATCCCAACGCATAATCTGGGTGAAGTGGTTGACGCCACTATTGAATTGATTGACAACCCAGAAGCGACTCTTGATGATCTGCTGAAGCATGTCAAAGGACCTGATTTTCCAACTGGTGCGACTGTGTACGGTGGTGCGCCAATGCGCCAAGCTTATGCCACTGGTAAGGGCAGTGTAACCATAAGGGCGGTGGCAAATATTGAAGAAACTAAAAAAGGTAGGCACCAGATTGTGGTGAGCGAGATACCTTACGGTGTCAATAAGGCGACCTTGATCGAAAAAATTGCCGACCTAGTGCATGAAAAGAAACTACTAACAATAAGCGACTTACGCGATGAGTCTGCGCGCGGTAACGTTCGGATTGTCATTGAACTGAAAAAGGATGCCTACCCAAAAAAGGTCCTAAATCAGCTATATAAACTGACGTCACTCCAAACCAATTTCCACTACAATATGCTGGCCTTAGTCGATGGTATTCAACCGCGGATACTTGGCCTTCATGATATTTTGAGTGAGTTTTTGAAGCATCGACAGGTGGTAGTGAGGCGTCGTACAGAATATGAACTGCGTAAAGCAAAAGAGCGCGCCCATATTTTGGAAGGCTACAAGATTGCACTTGATAATATCGACGAGGTGATTGCGACTATCCGCGCCAGCAAGACGCGCGATGAGGCTGAAGAAGCTTTGATTCGCAAGTTTAAGCTAAGTCAAATACAAGCGCGTGCCATTCTGGAAATGCAGTTGCGGCGCTTGACTGGCTTAGAGCGCCAGGCGATTGAAGATGAGCTAAAGGAACTGCACGCTCTGATTGAAAAATTGGAAGGAATTTTGGCCGACGAACAAGAAATTCTGAATATTATTAGAACTGAATTATTGGAGGAAAAAGAAAGATTTGGTGATGACCGTCGTAGTAAAATAATCAACTATGAGATGGGTAAATTCAGTGATGAAGAATTGATTCCAGAAGAAGATAGTGTTGTTCTGCTTACATCGGAAAACTATATCAAGCGTACGCTTGCTAGTGATTATCGTAAACAAAATCGTGGCGGCAAGGGTAAGCGCGGTATGACCACGAAAGCCGAAGATATGATTGACTTGCTTGTGCCTGCGAGCACGCACGACTATCTGGTGTTCTTCACTAATCGCGGCCGCGTGTTCAGGTTAAAGGCGTATGAAGTGCCTGCGGCAGGGCTTTCCGCTAAAGGTGTTGCGGCGGTTAATTTGTTGCAGCTACAGCCTGAAGAAAAAATTACATCAATCATCAACCAGCCCAAGGACTCAAGGGGCGACGGTTACTTATTCATGGCAACCACTAAGGGCACTGTAAAAAAGACAGCAACTGCTGACTATGCCAATATTCGCACCAACGGCTTGATTGCTATCAAGTTAGATGATGGTGACGAGCTGCGCTGGATTAAGTATACGTACGGCAATAACGATGTAATTGTGTCAACGTCTGCCTTTCTAGCGGTGCGTTTTAACGAAAAAGATGTA
>CALEKV010000201.1 GCA_937902525.1 uncultured Candidatus Saccharibacteria bacterium
CGGCAGCAAGAGCTGTTCAGGAGAGTATTTATGATGCGTGTTATTCAGCGGAATCTATACAGTATAAATATGCCTATGAGGGCGAGATACCGTCCGCTAAAGCTGATTCGTAATAACCCTAATCACCCGTCATCCACAAGTTAACAATCCAGCCCTCTGTCACAGAAGCACGGGCTGGCATCTTCATGGGTCAAGGTGGAGCGCCAGTATAATGAGGGAGACAGAGGGAGAAACTCTTCGAGTAGAGATGTCAACAGAGTATACTTAGATAAATGAAAGATGTTCAAATCGAGAAGAACATGAAGGTGCTATTTATCTGTGAAGGAAACATGATGCGCAGCCAGATGGCGGAGGCCTATTACAATGCGCTAAGCGGCACCAATAACGCTTTTAGCGCTGGTTCGACTGCAGCCTTAAAAGATTATATTGCTGAACATGCAAAAATAGTTATGGATGAGGTATCAATACCAACTAATGGCATGCGCAGCGATCAATTAACCGAACAAATGATTGACCAAGCCGATTTAGTGATTCATTTTCCAACGCCCACCATGCCAAATTATGTATTAGAATCACCTAAAGCTGTTTTTTGGGATGTTATTGATCCGCACTATCACCAAGAGCAAGGGATACAACTTGTACGTAGCGTCCGTGATGCCACCGTGTCATCGCGGCGCAAGTGGTAGTTATGCATGACAAAATGTGCCACCGGGTGCGCAATTAGCGCCTCAACAGCAAATGAAACAGCAAAATTGCGCGGCCATAGGTAAATGAACTATTACAAATCAATTCAATAACAATATGCGCGTTAAAGCTATCTGTTGGGGCAATAATTTTATTTACAAGCAGCTTTGCTGGGGCTTGTTAGTCAGCAGCACTAGTGCCGCTACAACAACCCATAAAAGCGACATAGCCTTCAAAACCCTAAACCACGCCTCCCATCTAAAACCTATCTTTAGCATGGTCACTAACGGCGCTATTATGTTGACCGATATTAATGACACCGTCAATAAAAATATCGGCAACTCCCGCCCATTACGTGGTAATCGCATATGAAACTTGTGTTGTTCTGGCACTTATCCTCTTTCCTTGTTAATTACAACAACTGCCAATTTTATCACACGCCAATGGCATTGGTGTCAAATGTCTTTTGAAAAAAATATTAAACCCCACCAATGCCTATACCTTATAATAAAGCTATGCACAAACACAAAAAAATCATCCGCTACTTGTATATTAACGGTATCGGCGGCAGTCATGGCTCGTGGTTTAATAATTTTATTATGTGGTGGTGGCAAATAAACGGAAAAAAACTAGAGCTGTTGACAGTTGACTGGTTCGTTAACCAGAGTGTTGACGATTTAGTAGGCGCGGTCTTAAAAAAGATAGACCAGTTGTATAAAGAATCGGACAACGTTGTATTAATTGGCTCTAGCGCAGGTGGCAGCTTGGCTGTTAATGCTTTTTGCGCCGACAGTCGCAGCCAGACGCAGGTGGTGGTTTCAAGGGGTAGGTTAAAAAGGGGCGCCTATCCATCTAACGATAAGCGGTCATTGGCGCGTTGGTCTAAAACATCCCAAACATTTTGCGAAAGTGTTTTACGGGCGGAACACAATGTCACCCTGCTATCACCTGCCCAAAAGGAGCGCATGTTTATCATGATTCCATTGACAGATAACGTGGTGCCCATAGAAACCATGCTGGTTGATGGCGTAACTACATATAAATCATTCGCCTTCGGCCACTTTGGCGGGCACATGGCGCACATGCTCACAAATATCTGGCGCATAGACAGGTTTGCACGCAAAAGCTAACAATGAATAATCACATGTCTTTGCGTGTTAAATAACAAATTCTCACCTAGACAACAATAGGTCGCTATATGAACCCACAACTAGGTCTGCCTTTTTAACACCTAACTCCTTTGAGTAATACTCGCATTGTTCGCGTATTTTCTTGGCTCCGATTGTTCCATCCCAGTCGATGGCTTCTATCTCCATGAATGCGCCCAAACCCTTAACCGTATCTATATGGAATTTAACGTTATCGATAAAATAAATCTCTCGTTTTTTGTCCACTATTACCTTAATGCCGAGCGCCTTTTCTAGTACGACACCTATAGAGGAGCCTTTTTCTACCGATGCGAAGGTGATAGATGATTGTTTCGGGCCGGCATCATCATTTCGTTCGTAGAATATCAGATTGTTTTCAATCGAACCTTCACGAAACTTCAGCCTGCCCTTGCTGACCATAAAATATGTATCAATCTGACGGTCTATGCCCTTAAAATCCGCACCATGCGAAACTAAGTAATCACGTATCATTGCATGGTCATTACACCTTGCCTTTATCTCTGAATTAATAATCTCTTTATGTTCCATATAAGCCTCCAACTTGATTATATATGCAGTCAGTAGGCATACATGTTGTAAAAAATCTTAAATTTACGTTTAAATATTCAGAATATCCGCCCCACCCTACAGCAAGTTGGTTTTATCACTAGCGAGCACCGAATCTTTGGCCCGCTCTAACCCAAAAGGCGGCGCCCAACTTAATGGCCTACCTGTCACATAACCCGTTATGATACGCGCGGCCGACATGGCCCACGCCAACCCCCATGCCCGGTAGCCTGTAGCAATGAAGATCGAAGGGTAGCCTGGGTGCGGGCCGATATATGGCATGCGGTCGTATGGCATATAATCACCAGCAAGCCAACGGTATAATACTTTATTAACATCAAAACGTTCGTGCACATCCTTTGTCAGTGCCCGATAGCGGCTGTCCGGGTCATATGTCGCTTCGCTATATTCGTGGCTTTCGCCACCGAAAATCATCACCCTACCCCCATCGTAGTCTGCAGTACGGATAGTGCGCATAGGCGTGTCGGTCGTAATGTACATATCGCGCGGATATGATGATTCGTCATTTAATTCGACCGCCAGC
>CALEKV010000202.1 GCA_937902525.1 uncultured Candidatus Saccharibacteria bacterium
GATTTGATTTTGCTCGAGTGGGTCGGTTGTCGGTTCGGCATTAAAGCTGCGCGGTAAGGTTGGCGTGCCATCAGTAATCATCAGTACAAGGTCGGCTTGTGCTGGGGTGCTGCCATTGGCGTTAGATTCTGCAAAAGCAGCTTGCCAGTTAGTCCATCCAACCTCACGCTCGGCCAATGAAGAATGACCGGCGCTGAGCTTGTCGGTGGAAAATGGTATTGTGTTGACAGTATTTTTAATAGTAGTTGGACCGTTGGCATCTTTTAGACTAGTAAAGCCAACTCCAGGGTAATCTGATAGTTTAATGTCTGCCGCTGTTTTTGAATCATCGGTACCATTATTGCCAATGATGATGTTTTTACCCCGGTAACCAGTTGCTTTGGTGCCAAAGCTCCAAATTGCCATTTGACTGTCGGTACCCTGCAGGCTAGTAGCTACTGAGCCGACGGCGCTGCGGATGTGCTGCGGGTTTTGTTCGTTATCATTGCGGATTGAATTAGAGCGGTCAATCAGTATGCCTACTTTAAGGCTACAGATATTAGCTTGGTTTATTTTATTATTGGCGGCACCATCTGGTAGCTTGTTTGTGGCATAGGCTACTGGTGATACCATGAGCGCACCCGCCATAAGGGCACCTAATGTCGCACGGAAAGGTTTGTTCTTGATATTTCGCATATAAACTCCTGCATAACTCTTAACACTATTTACAATAGCACAAAATCTAAATAAAGTCAATACTAATCATTGTAAATTATATATTTACTACATAAATTTTGAGAATAGATAGTTTTATGGTCCTTGATTTTAGACTTCACAATCTTACGGAAGGGCTATATAATAGATAGCAATAGCATTATGGGTAGAATGAAAGAGGGTAACTTGTTTATGGAGCGCTATGACTCTAACGATGCAGGTCAAACGCAAACTGGATCAGTCATGGATATAACAGAGGCCCCAGTAAGGCAGGCTAAAGAGTCTCGCTCGCGGGGCATTTTTAGATTCCTTAAAAAGCACATTGTTTACGCCGCCGCGGCCGTATTGGTCTTGGCGGGATTGGTGGTTTGGCAGATTATCCGGACCAATCAAGAGACTGCCTGGAAAAGAGCAACCGACTATTTTTCACGAGCGGAATACGAAAAAGCGGAAAAAGAGCTCGCAGGCCTTGCTATGCCATCTAAACCAGAACGGTTACGTGTTTATGCTCAGACTATGCTGGCGACCCGTCAATTAGATAAATCATTAGCGGCGTACAACAAACTTTACGAAACGGATAAGGATCCAGCCACCAAGCTGATCATTGGTAATGTTTATAACGAGCAGAAAAAATACGACGAGGCTATAAAAGTTTACAGGGATGTTATTGCTGCTAATGGCAGTAATGTTCAGGCATATGTGAACCTGGCCACAGTATATAAGTTGCAAAATAACACAGCCGAAGCAGCAAAAGTTGCTAGTGAGGGCGTGTCAAAAAACCCCGCAAATGTGGTATTGCAT
>CALEKV010000203.1 GCA_937902525.1 uncultured Candidatus Saccharibacteria bacterium
CGCTGGTTCTTCCGTTAACGGTGATGCTGTCGATTTTCAATTCGTTGGCGTGCAGTATGGCCCTGTCATTTAAGACGCCGCCAGTTATGGTAACTGTTCCGCTAAAGCTACGGTTTTGTCGATTTATAGCAAGGCTTAAATTATAGTGTTCTGGTATAAATTCGGTAATTAAATGTTTTACGGTGTGCATACTACTATTGTAACAGTGTAATGCGTTCAATGGCAGCTGTGATAAGCTTAGATGCGTTAGAAGTTATCGTTATTTAAAATAATCTTAGTTAATTTTTTAAGTTTAGGTAGGCTATATGCCAAGCGCTTTGCACATGTCGTCTACTGACATACTAAGAGTGAATTTGCTTATTGCAATTTCACGTTGCTTTTTCGTGGGAGGGCCTAGGTCGATAGCTTTTTGAATGCCCGCAAGCAGTGCAGCAGGGTCACGGGGTTCGATTAATGTCAGTAGCCCGCAGTTGGTTTCAGGAAGGCCGCCAATATTACAAGCGACTACGCGGCAGCCCGCGTGTTGGGCCTCGACTGACAGCATGCCAAAAGGTTCCGCAAACGCTGAAGGCATCACTAGTATGTCGTGCTGGGCCAGTAGTTGAGCCATAGACAGTATAGTTTTACGTGCTGGCAGTAATCGTGCATACGGGTAGCTAGTGAGCATGCGGGCTATGGTTTGCCCAATGGGCACATGGAGTCCGGCCATGACAATACTGACGGTGCGGTCTTTTTGTTGCATTGGTGACTCATGAAGGGTTTCAAGTAATGTATATATACCTTTTTCAGGGTGGAGCCGACCTGCATATAGAATACGCGTAGCCTTTGCTGGTTTACTGCGTTTTGCTGTGCTAAAAATAGGGTCAGCAAAGGGTAGCACTATCTTAATCCGGCTGGATGGCACGTTTAAGTACACTGCCCATTGCTGCGCACTGTACACACTGGTGGCGATAATGATTTTGTCGGCGACCTCCCTCTGCCTGTCCTGACGCACTTCCTCGCTTGTCTGTACGCAGTGCAAAATAATCGCTGCCCTGTTACGGGTTTTTACTGCATAGGCTTCATTGACGAACACCACGGTGCCGCTTAGTTCACTAATGTCCGCGGCCGATTCAAGCGCCAACCAGGGAATGTCAGTAAAGTCTTGGCGGCCATCGCGTTTGCCGTGGCCGATGGTTACGACTTGCGCACCAATTCCGCGACGTAGTAGCTCTCGCACGTGTCCGGCAGTATAGGTTTCTGAACCCCCTGTGCCAGCCAGCATTGGCGCGCCGGGTGGCCATATGAATGAAATCATGATATCTCCTTGCGGTGTTGGTGCTAAAAATAGGCGAAAGCAGCTTTGCTACAAGGAGTAATCACAAATCGTTAGTATACTTAGTATAACCTGCATCCGGCACTAAGTAAAGTCGCACAATTATTGACGTTAGTATGCATTAAGCTATGATATATTGAGTCGTGCTCTTACGCGACACAAGGAAAGACGTGACCGACGAGTTACTCTGGGACAATCGCGAAAGTGGTCTGCCCACAAACGGGTTAGTGGACCTTGGTCCCCTGATTTTTCATCAGGAGCTGCCCATTACCTTGTAGCACGCGTAAGGCGCCGTGCGCTCTAAAAATTGCGCACCACTACACCAACTCCGCCTGATTAGAGGGCGGTATTTAATATATCCGTGGTAAAATCATGGTAATATTAGCAGTGCTAACCAAAAAACACCCCTAGCGGAGTTCTTCAATTGTATTGATTTCAAATCCACCCCATTTCAGCGGCAAGTCAAGCCCAAGGTTGCCGGTATTTAGAATTTCTAGCAGCATGTCAATGCGGTCAACCGATTCAGCCCATGCCTTGGCGGTGTCTGGGTCACTTGGGTGTAACAGGTGTAGTCGGCGTACTTCCAGGAAGGTCCTTAGCCAAACAATTTCATTAGTCGTGGCCTGTCCTGCACTAGATTTTATTTCTTCTATAATATACGGTAATCCGTCATTGCCGTCGCCTCCACCGTGCTGGATAATTGTATCTACAACTATTAGCTGACCAAGCGATGAGTTAATCCCGGCATCCTTAGCGTGTTCCATGGCTGGCTGGAAGTACCATTCGTCAAAGACCTCCTTTTGGGCTGCTATAAACGCCACGTCGGTGCTAGGGATGCCTTGCCAGGCCTCAACAAGACCAGTCAAGCCATCCGTGGAGCCAGACTGTTGGTCGGCGATTGTTTTGAGCGTGGGCAGGTATATTGCCAAAGTATTTCCGGGCGACTGTTCAGTGTAGTGCTCCACTACGGCTAAAAGATCACCCCATTTTGTTGTCACCCCCCATGGGCCAGCGGTTATGCCGCGCCCGTCGTCAAGGTCTTCGGCATATGTGTAGTTCGGCCTAACCGTTCCGGTTTCAAAAGTTGATATTACACCAATAGCGATATCTCGTTTATCCGGATCCGACAGGCCTTTGTCGATAGTTTGTGTTGGGGCTTCACCAGGCGCTGCGCAACCAGTAATTAAAGACACAGCTCCCCCGAAGGCTCCTACGAGCAGTCCGCGTCGACTGATAATTGGTAGCTCTTTGGGGTTTTTATATATCATTACTGTATACTACAGCTTTTCCGTCAAATAGGTAATTATCTCTTAATTTCAACGCCACCCATTATTATCGTGCCGTCAATATATAATATTGGTGCGTCTTTGCTATCTTGCGGGGTGGACTTATCTTCTATTCCACCAAGCAGGCAAAAGGCACGATTTTTTACAATCACGTTTTCAGGTACTCGCAACTCCACGCTGCCCATTAGTACCGATACGTCAAGGGCTGCGCCTTTTTTAATGGTGGCCTTGCTAAGGTCTATTTCTACGCCACCCATGATTGCGGTTACTTTGGCGCCTTTAAAATCTTTTGAAGTATTTTTACTACTAACGCCGGCAAGAATTGCGGTAATGTTGTCGGAGCTATCGGTTGCGACCTGCTTTTGTGCGTTTGTGCGCGTCAGTAATGAAATACCGAATACAACCAAAATAGCAGGCAATATAAAGTCGCCCAAGTTAAATGACGCAAGGGCAAGGCTGTTGATCAGCAATCCAACACCAAGCAGCGTTACAAACAGCGCCCACAGGTAGTTGCGGCGGTCATTAAGCCATATGGTGCCACCTAAGGCAATAACAAATACCGGCCACCAGTTTTCAAATAGCTCGCGGCTATTGCCAATGTTTAGATTCGCTAGCAATATACTAAAGCCTAGTAGTATCAGGAGTGATGCTGTGTAGGTTCTTTTCATGATTTTATGATAGCACTATGCTTAAAAATGTCACGTAGAATGTAAGAATCATAAATGTTGTTATATTCTGTTGGTATACTTAATACATATGACATTACGCATGCGGAGGGTAGTCGGTGTGGCGCTAGTTCTGGCGGGCATTGGTATTGCCATTTACCAACA